>CAMLFV010000034.1 GCA_946479395.1 uncultured Flavobacterium sp.
AATTTAAAGATCAAAAGATAAAAGAATATTTGGGTGATATCAATTATTTTCTGGAAGAGCGTAATGCAAGCGATATGCGCGATTTTGAACAGAAAAAGGATGCTAGTACCCAAGTGAAACAAGAAGTTGTTGTAAAACAGCAAAAATCACTTTCTTACGACGATCAAAAACGTTTAAAAACGTTGAATAATAAGTTAAGCAAAGCAGAAAGTACTATTACAGATTTAGAAAAGAAGATTGCGAAGGCAGATTTAGAACTAGCTAAAGATTATGAAAAGTTAATGAACGATACCAAATGGTTCACCGCTTACGAAAAATTAAAATCCGATTTGGATAAAACAATGGAAGACTGGGAAAAAACGCAGGAAGAAATTGATAGTTTATAAAAAAAGCAAGGTTTTAAACCTTGCTTTTTTAGTATGTAACAGTATATTCGTAAAAACTTGGTACATTGTCTTTTTGTTCCCAATACTTGCCAGAATATTTTCTATAGGTAGTATATTTATTGTCAATATACTGACTTAAATTATCTTCGGAACCAAATGAGATTCTCCTTAAATTTTCATGTATAAATTCGTATGATATAACCCATGTAGGAACTCTTCCGGTTTCATATTGAAAAAATTGATCCTTTAAAAAAAATGTCCAAAAAGTATAATCGAATTTAGCATCTAAAAAAGCTGATTTTTTTTCAGGATTACCATGAATTCCAAACTTTCTTCCTTTTTTAACCCAACCGCTAAAGTCAACATATTCTATGTCATAATACCCATTTTTACTTACTTGAATATGAGATCTTTTTACATCGTCAAAAAGATTTGAACCACAATTTTGCGGATAAAAATTGTTCTCAAACAAACTACCACTAATAACATTGTTTGTATTTTTGTTAAAAATATCATCAGTAATTTCGGCTAAACTATTTACATAACTGTAATATACCGTATCTCTGTAGTCATCTAAACTATCAAAGTATTTTAATTCTACAAATTCGCTCTTTGTTTCAGAAGTATCGTGATTATAAGATTTTAATTCAAAACCTTTTGCTAAAGACAGTGTGTCTATGTATGTAATATTATATTCATAATCAATTTCTTTTTTGTTATTAACTGTAGAATTAATAACAACCTTAATAATTCTGTTTAAATTATCGTAGGTATAATAATTATCTGATGTGTAAAAAATAGAATCAAGATAGTTAAACTGCTTATATTGTATGTTTTTAGGAAGTTTTACATTTTTTATAGGTGTAGGGTTTTCAGGTTCTTCAACAATAGGTTGGTCATCAATTTTAATATCTTCATCTGGGTTAGAACAGCTAAATATTAAAAATATTAATAAGAAAGTGTAGAGATGTTTCATTGAATTTTAGTTAAATGTTTACGAATATAAAGAAAAAGCTCAAATATTAATAATTTGAGCTCTGCTTTTATTTAGGAAACGTTTCTAAAACTTTTGTAACAAATTCTTTAATACGTTCTTCTTTCTTGCTTTGTTTGGTAGCTAAATAACCAGTTCCTTTTCCTTGCCAGATTAATTCTTTATTAGCGGCTTTTAAAACATCAATATAAAGAATACCTTGGGTTGATGTTGATACCGATTGATAGCCTGGACCCATCATCCAAGGATTCCATCCCCACGGGCGGTACATGCCATAACCCCAACCGCCGTAAAATGTGTTTACGTTTACAATTTGTTTGGCATCGGTAAACAAATTAATCAGCAAATCAGGATTTTCACTTTTAGTAAAACCTTTTGCAGTTAGTTCTTCATCAATCGCTTTTAAAATACGCTTTTTATCCAAGTCAGAAATATTGATTTTATCAACACCGTCTTTCATAAAAGCATACGTTTTAAACTGACTGAAATTTACGCTGCTGTCGTAATCTGTGCCAACTTGTACCGAACTGCACGAAGCCATAAAAAACAGCAACAGTAGAGGTAATAGTTTAAATAGTTTCATAATATTTTAGTTTAATAAATTGTCGTCAACTAAATTTGGCAAGGTGACTTTTAATAAAGGTTCCGCTTCCATTGCACGTTTTATTGCAAATACAGCGCCTTCATTTCTTGCCCAACTTCTGCGAGATATTCCATTATTAACATCCCAGAAAAGCATCGATTTTAAGCGTTGTTCCGCTTCTAAAGTACCATCAAGAAGCATACCAAAACCTCCATTAATTACTTCGCCCCAGCCAACGCCACCGCCGTTGTGAATAGAAACCCAAGTTGCACCACGGAAACTGTCACCAATTACGTTGTGAATTGCCATATCGGCTGTAAATCGAGATCCGTCATAAATATTCGATGTTTCACGATAAGGAGAATCTGTTCCCGATACATCATGATGATCGCGACCCAAAACCACCGGACCAATTTTTCCTTCTTTAATTGCATCGTTGAACGCTTTTGCAATATTGGTTCTTCCTTCGGCATCGGCATATAAAATACGCGCTTGAGATCCTACCACCAATTTGTTTTCTTGTGCACCACGAATCCATTGAATGTTGTCTTTCATTTGCTGTTGAATTTCCTCTGGAGATGTTTTTATCATTTCCTCTAAAACTTCACAAGCTATATCGTCGGTTTTTTGTAAATCTTCCGGATTGTTGCTCGCACAAACCCAACGGAAAGGTCCAAAACCATAATCGAAACACATTGGTCCCATAATGTCTTGAACGTATGATGGGTATTTGAATTCGCGTCCCAATGTTGGATTAGGGTTCATTACATCGGCTCCGGCACGCGAAGCTTCTAATAAAAAGGCATTTCCGTAATCAAAAAAGTACGTGCCTTTTGCTGTGTGTTTGTTTATTGCAATTGCATGACGGCGTAATGTTTCCTGAACTTTTCTTTTAAATAATTCCGGTTGATCTGCCATCATTTGGTTGGCTTCTTCAAACGACATTCCTACAGGATAATATCCACCAGCCCAAGGGTTATGGAGCGACGTTTGATCGGATCCTAAATCGATCGTAACATTTTCCTGATCGAATTTTTCCCAAACATCTACCACATTTCCTAAATAAGCAATAGAAACTACTTCGTTATTAGCCTGTGCCTTTTTAACGCGATCTACCAATTGATCTAAATCTTCAATCACTTCGTGAATCCAACCTTGACTATGGCGAATTTTTGTAATTTTAGGGTTCACTTCTGCACAAACCGTAATACAGCCGGCAATAGTTCCTGCTTTTGGTTGTGCACCGCTCATTCCGCCTAAACCAGAAGTTACAAACAAGTTGCCTTTTGGTTCTTTGCCAATTTTTCTAAAACCGTTTAAAACCGTAATGGTTGTACCGTGCACAATTCCTTGCGGACCAATATACATATACGATCCGGCAGTCATTTGTCCGTATTGCGTAACTCCTAACGCGTTGAATTTTTCCCAATCGTCTGGTTTTGAATAATTAGGAATCATCATACCATTAGTGACAACAACTCTCGGTGCATTTTTATGCGATGGAAACAAACCCATTGGGTGACCAGAGTACATAACCAATGTTTGCTCATCGGTCATTTCGCCCAAATATTTCATGGTTAACAGATATTGCGCCCAATTGCTGAACACGCCTCCGTTACCACCGTATGTAATTAATTCGTGCGGGTGTTGCGCCACAGCATAATCCAGATTGTTCTGAATCATCATTTGTATGGCTTTTGCCTGCAATGATTTTCCCGGATATTCGTTAATATCACGAGCGTACATGCGGTATTTCGGACGAAAACGGTACATGTAAATGCGCCCGTATTTTTCTAATTCTTCCTTAAATTCAGGTATCAGCGTTTCGTGATGTTGCGGCTCAAAATAGCGTAACGCATTCCGTAATGCCAATGTTTTTTCTTCTGCCGATAATATTTCTTTACGCTTTGGTGCGTGATTAATGGTAGCGTCGTATAAAGCTTTTGGTGGCAATTGTGCCGGAATTCCCTGAAGAATTTCTTCTTGAAACGTCATAGTTCGTGGTTTTGTTTTTTTCTTAATTTGATCGATTAATTTACTAAATCCGTAAGGACAGTGTTTGCATCCACTCATGCAACAATGTCCACGATTTAAAAGATATTTTTCAGTAAAGATTCTAAAACCTTTGGCTGAAAGGTAATAATCTTCTCCTTCAATTAATTCTTTTCTAAACATAACTACAAATTTAGTGAATTTAGGTTAATAAAAAATGAGTTATAAATCAGTTCTATAATTTATAAACGAGTCTTTTTGTCTTAAAATGTTAAAAAAAATAGCTATATGTAGCTATTTTTTTGATGTGAAAGAAGCCTTATTTTTGTATAAAGGAATTAATAATTTTAAACAATAAAAAATATGAAACATTTTTATCTTTATTTGATGGTTATCATTGGTATAATGTTTTTGAATGGTTGTTCAAAAGATGATGATAACATAGAGCAAACCAAAACAGAAGTTGTTCTGCCTAAAGAGGTTTACAGGTTGCAAATTGTAGAGGCTAAATTTTCAGAACCGCTTTCTTCTCAAGAAGAATACAATGGAAATTTAGGCGGAACTCCGATTAAGCTGGTACGTGCAGACGAACATACGTTATTTTTTTATATTCCGGGTGAAATTGCTGTTGGTGAAATGGTTTTTACAATACCGCAGCTAAAAGTTTCTAATTCGGTTTACGTAAAAAATCAAGAGCTTAAAGGTAGTGCAGAAACTGTTTTACAACCCTTTTTTGAAAAAACAACTCCTGAGTACCAGCAGATTTCAACACCAGAATACGCAGATTATTTAACAACGGTTAATACCGCATTTAACGATTATTATAAAACACTTTCACAGGAAGAAAAAGATGAAATGGCGTTATTTTATCAAGTTAACGAAGATTTTCTTTCAGAAATTTTAAACGTATCTCTTGAAAAAAAAGATGCGGTAAAAGATGTCTTTATACTTGTTCAAAAACATAAATTGGCAGTTGCCCTTTTAGTTGGTGGAGGTGTGGCAGCTTTTTTTAATCCTCTTGTTGGTGGAGTAATTTTTACAATAGGTGCTGTAAAAGCATTAGAAAATGATGGGTTATTAGCAGAGGGTTATAATATTGTAATTAAAGACGTTAAAAATAATGGATTGCTTGATAAACCCGTTCATAAACTATTTGGTACACAAGAAGATCTTGTATTTATAAATGAAAACTTACGAAATGTAGATTTAGTTGTTGAGCGAAGAAATATAATTGCAAGCGATCGTAATAGTAGTGCAGTTGGTTTGGTAACTTTTTTCGACGCACACGATACGCTATTCGGCTTTGCAAGAAAAATAAATGAAGAAATAACCGCTCGTAGAGATAATTGGTTCTTTTCAAAGATTCCACTGATTCCTGTGCATGAACTTCCTTCTACAACCGAAACAGAAACTACTGCTTTAACAGAAGAAGCCTTTGGTTACATGACCTTTAGTGTTGCCGATAGCAATGTAAAAATAACCGAATCAAAGTTTGAAAATGGTACTATTCGTATGAAAATGACTATTCTAAATCCTGCTACTGTTACAGGTAATAGTATTAAAACACAATTAAATTATACATATAAAGAAGAGTTTAGCAATGTGAGTGGAAGTTTTCCTATAGAAGTAGAGTTAGAAGAAGAGTATAATTACCAACTTCAAATAGGAGATTATAATCCAGATTATAATTTAATAACTCCTCAGCAAACACTAAATCAAGGGCAAAGTGTTTCATTCCCAAATTATATGGTTCAAATGGTAAGATTGTTGTTAGATGGGCAACCTGTTAATGTGGGGCAACACGGTTTGCCTTGGGTACAGATTCCTTTCGGAATAACTCCTGTTTCTGGTGCCTCAATCAACGATCAAAATTACACTTTTACTGTTTATGATCACACAAACAATAGAAATGTAACTTTTCACTTAAACCTAACATTAACTAATCAGGCTTATTCACAATTGGTTGGAAAAACATTGGAAATAGGAAGCGGAACAATAAAAAAATATGTAACATTTAATTCAAATGGAACTTGTACTAGTGTTTTTGGTGACGGGAGTAATGGCGTTTACCCTACCAGTTATCAATGGTTTGGTAGTGTAATATCGCCGTCATACGAAGACTGTTCAGCAGCAGGAGGTAATGGAATTATAACAACAAAAATTATTGGAGTAGTTTATTTACCAGAAGGTAATAGCGTAACTGTTCCAAATTATATTTTGATTGAAGAAGGAGGTACATTCAGAGCAAATAGTTTTTATGGGTGCTCAAATACTCTTAATTACATCCCTGTGCAGTAATTATTTATTTTTAGGAAAACTTTAAAAAGAAAAATTATTTAATAATAACTGTCCCCGCCGAAGTCTTAAATTTTGGTGGGGTTTTAATTTTATTTACTTTCTTGTAAATTTGCCTTATGCGATTAATAATTTCTAAATTTTGGGTGCCAAAAGGTTTTTCGGGTATAACATTATATCCGTTTGTTTTTGCACGCGAAAATTATTTGCGCACACATAAAAGCTTTATTAATCACGAAAAAATACATTTGCGCCAACAGGTAGAATTATTAATTGTTTTATTTTTTATTTGGTATGCTTTAGAATTTTTTGTTCGGTTGATTCAATTTAGAAACAGAAAAAAAGCGTATCGAAATATTTCTTTTGAACGGGAAGCTTATGCAAACGAATCGAATGCAGATTATCTTGCTAACCGAAAATTCTTTTCTTTTTTCCACTATTTATGATACAACCACAACAAGAATCTTTCAATCAAAAAATAGCAATTCCGAATAATTTTGGAATCGAAGTTTATGTGAAAAGGGAAGATGTGCTGCATAGTGAAATATCAGGAAACAAATTCCGAAAACTGAAATACAATCTAACCGAAGCACAAAATTTAGGATTTACAAAATTACTGACTTTTGGCGGAGCTTATTCTAATCATATTGCAGCAGTTGCGGCGGCTGGTAAAGAATTTGGTTTTGAAACGATTGGCGTTATTCGTGGCGAAGAATTGCAGGAAAAGTATCTGGAAAATCCAACATTAAAAAAAGCATCAGAAAACGGAATGCAGTTTGAATTTGTTACCAGAACACAATATCGCGATAAGAATAATTTGGAATTTTTAGATCAACTGAAAGAGAAATTTGGCGATTTTTATTTGATTCCCGAAGGCGGAACAAACAATTTGGCAGTAAAAGGTTGCAAAGAAATTTTGACTGATGATGACAGAATGTTCGATTTTATCTGCTGTGCCGTTGGTACAGGCGGAACCATTTCGGGAATTATCAACAGCTTAAAACCACATCAAAAGGCAATTGGTTTCCCTGCGTTAAAAGGAGATTTCTTAACAGAAGATATCCAAAAATATGCAGAAAAAAGTCAGTGGAATTTGGTAACTGATTATCATTTTGGAGGTTACGCAAAGATAAATGACAAATTGAAACACTTTATGAAACAATTTTTTAAAAAATATTTAATATCTTTGGATCCTGTTTATACATCAAAAACGTTTTTTGGTGTAATCGATTTGATATCAAAAGGTTATTTTAAACCCGATTCAAAAATATTAATAATTCATACAGGAGGTTTACAAGGGCTTCAATCTAACATTGCTGAAATATGAAGAAAGTATTGTCCGTACTATTTACAGGATTGATTTTAATGAGTTGCAGTGCCGCTCATAATACAAAAGTAAAAGAAAAGATTGCCAAAGAATACGGAAATGGTGATAATAAGAAGAAAAAAGTAGTTGTTACAACCGCATCTGCAGTTAAAAAAGAAAGTACTCCGATAGCAGAACCTAAACCTGCAAAACCTGTTAAACCTTTATTAGAAAAAGACAACAGCGAAACATTAATAGCAACTTCAAAAGTAAATGTTTCAAAAAATACCGTAGAAGATTATATTAATTTATATTCCGGTGCAGCAATGCAAAGCATGAAAACATACGGAATTCCGGCAAGTATAAAACTGGCACAAGGAATTTTAGAATCGGGATCAGGAAACGGAACGTTGTGCAGAACAGCCAATAACCATTTTGGCATTAAATGTAAGGAAGAATGGACAGGTGAAACGGTTTCTCATACCGATGATGCACCTGATGAATGCTTTAGAAAATACCATTCGGCAATGGAATCATACAACGATCATTCCGAATTTTTAGCGAACAGAGTGTACTACAAAAATTTGTTTACATTAGATAAAAGCGATTATTCTGCTTGGGCAAAAGGTTTAAAGAAAGCCGGTTATGCTACAGATCCTCGTTATCCTCAAAAATTAATCAGCATTATAGAACGTTATAAATTGTATGAATACGATCAAAAAGTTTTGGGTTCAGATTATCAGTTTGTTCCAACGAAAACAGATGAAGTTGTAGCGACAAACTTTGGAGCTCAGGCACAAACTTATACCGTTCAGGCAGGTGATACCTTGTTTGCAATCTGTCAGAAATTTAATTCGTCGGTAGGTCATATCAAGCAATTAAACAGCTTAAATACAAATAATTTAAAAGTAGGGCAAATCATAAAAATTCAATAAATGTTATACAAACGTAGCAGCGAATTATTCGTTGAAGCATTAAAATATATACCGGGAGGAGTTAATTCTCCCGTTCGTGCGTTTAAATCGGTAGGTGGAACGCCTATTTTCATTAAAAAAGCCAATGGAGCTTATCTTTTTGATGAAGACGATAAACGATACATTGATTACATTAATTCATGGGGACCAATGATTTTGGGTCATGCGTACCAACCGGTTGTTGATGCCGTAATTGAAAAAACAAAGTTGGGAACATCGTTTGGAACGCCCACCGAAATTGAAACCGAAATTGCTAAACTGGCCGTTTCTATGGTTCCGAATATCGATAAAATTCGATTTGTAAACTCTGGAACCGAAGCTTGTATGAGCGCTGTTCGTTTGGCAAGAGGCTATACAAAACGAGAAAAAATAATAAAGTTCCGCGGTTGTTACCACGGGCATTCCGATTCGTTTTTAATTGCAGCAGGTAGTGGTTTATCAACTTTTGGCGTGCCTTCAAGTCCTGGAGTTACCAAAGGAACTGCGCAAGATACCTTGTTGGCAAATTTCAATGATTTAAATTCCGTAAAAGAATTATTTCAAGCCAATAAAAATGAAATTGCAGCAATCATTATTGAACCGGTAGCTGGAAATATGGGCTGTGTGCCACCTGTGAATAATTTTCTTCAAGAATTAAGATCGATTTGTGATGAAAACGGAACATTGTTGATTTTTGATGAAGTAATGACGGGTTTCCGTTTGGCAAAAGGCGGGGCACAAGAATTGTTTAACGTAAAGGCAGATATTGTTTGCTTTGGTAAAGTAATTGGTGGTGGCTTACCTGTTGGTGCCTTTGCTGCACGTACCGAAATTATGGATTATTTAGCACCTGTTGGTCCGGTTTATCAGGCGGGAACATTATCGGGAAATCCGTTGGCAATGGCAGCTGGTTTGGCAATGTTGCAGTCAATAAATGACGATACCGAATTATTCAATCGATTAGAAGCAAAAACTGCTTATTTGGAAGAAGGAATTCGCAAGGTTTTAACTGCGAACAATAAAACGTTTACGATAAACAGAGTAGGTTCTATGATTTCGATTTTCTTTTGTGAGAACCAAGTGGAGAATTATGAAGATGCTTCAAAAGCTGATACACCCGAGTTTAAAAAGTTCTTTCACGATTTGTTGGAGCGTGGTGTTTACATTGCGCCGTCAAGCTACGAAACATGGTTTATTACCGATGCCTTATCTTATGAAGATTTAGACGAAACTATAAGAGTGATAGACGAAGTAACGAAATAAAAAATGCCCCAAACAGTATGTAACTTTTTGGGGCATTTCATTTTTACTTTTATTCCTCATCAAAACCATATCTGCTTTTCTTTTTTCCTGCAAATTTTTCTAATTTATAAGTCACAGAAAACATTACATATTGTTTTAAAATGGTGTTTTGAACATCTGAAATATTAGTTGGTGAAACACTTCTTCTAACACTTTGATTTTGATTTAAAATATCATAAATTTTAACCTTAGCCAAGAAGCGATCGTTAAAGAAATTGTATCCTAAACTAGCATTCCAAAGCAAGAAATCTTTTCTAAAATCGCTGGAAAGGTTAGAATTGTACTCATACATAATATCACTACCAAAGACTACATTTTTAGGCATGTACGATGTAATCATTAAACCGGCTTTGTGTTTAAAAAAGTTCGATTTATCAATAATGAAATTATCAAAACTATTGTTTACAATTTCGTAACCGTAATTAGGTTTAATAATTAGTTTTTTATTAAAATCGAATGTAAGACTTAATTCTGGTTGAATAGATGAACGGTTGGTACTGTAAAGCACACCGTTTTGCACACCTTTATCTAATCCGTTATTAAATTCGATACCTGCTGCAACCGTTAATTTATCTTTATCTGTTATTTGAAACCCCTTGTTGTAATTAATTCCAAGCCAATAATCATAAGTGTTTTCGATGTTTATGTAGGTAGAATAACCCACGTAGTTTTCATCGAAAATGGTAGATGATGTTATTCCGCGTGAATTAAAAGTTCCACCGGCAAAAACATAATATCCTGATCGTGTTTGCCAATCGTAATTGTTGAAATTTAAATATAGATTATGACGTTGAGTTGTTTGTAAATCTTTATTTCCTTTTGATATAAACAGCGGGTTCGATAAATCTTCATACTCTAACAACTGGTTCATCATTGGGCTTTCTTCACGGTAAGAATAATTGGCACTGATGCTTGTTGATTTTCCAATTCGGTAATTTCCGTATGTTCTGATACTTGGCAATAAATCGGTGCGTTGATTTAAAAATTTTGTGCCGTTGTAATGCGATGCTACATCGTAATTGTTTACGGCAGTTCCTGCACCTGCACTAAAATAAAATTTTTCGCCTGTTAGTTGGTATCCAATGCTTGGATCCAATCTATATCCTTTTAAATTGTTGCTGAACGATAATAAATCGTTGTAATCAGAAAAATTATCAGCATTTTCATTCCAATCAAAAGTACTTCTGCCCTGAAATTCATTTCTCCACGTATTCGTAGCACTCAACGTTAATGTTTGTTTACTGCCAATAGGTTCCCGATAAACCACATTTAACGCATAACGGTCTGTATGGTTTGACGATAGAATGTTTTGATTTCTGATATCGTCTGGTAACTGCGTTTGATAAAAATAGTTTGCAGAATTTCTTAACTGCTCTGTTTGATTATTTGAGTTGTCGTTGGTAAACGTAAAACTTAAACTACGACCTTTACGTTTAAATCTTCGAGATAACAATAATTGGTTTTGAAAATTGTAAGTATCTCCACTTGTAAAATTATCGTTGGTAGATTCGTTCAACAATTCTCCTGATTCATTGCGGGTTACACTAAATCCGTTAGTTCGTGATGAACTAATACCACGCTCTAATTTAGGAATTATAGATAATGTTGTAAGTGAATCTATTGCTATTTCAATTTCATAATTAAAAGTGTGTTTTGTTGATTTAGAACGTAGTTCTGATTCCGATTCTGTAATGTATCTGTTTTCGGGTAAAAGATTTTCTATACGCGATTTGTTCTTGTTTCTGTTTTCAACTTCACGAAATAAGTAATTACCATTCACATTGTTGTTTTTACCCCAGGTGTCGCTGTAATTTAAACCAAGCATATCGGTTTGACTAATACCTTGTTGTCCGCCAAAATCCATTCCGTTTACCGAAAAAGATCCGTCGCTGCTCCAAGATGAATAACTGTTTCTACCGCCCGACATGTTGTCCATAATTTCATCTGTAGAAAAGCCTTGAGAATTAATGTTGTTTGATGATCCTAAAACGCTAATTTTAAAATCGCCTTTAAAATAGTTAAACAAAAGCGACGATTCGTATCGGTCATCTGTTCCATATCCGGCAATAATCCTTCCGAACAAGCCTTTGTTTTTATCGTCGTCAATGGTAAGATTGATAGTTTTTGTTTCGCCGCTAGATTGCGCGCCTGAGAGTTTTTCTTCTTTCGATTTAAAATTGGTAATCTGTACTTTGTTAATAATTTCGGCAGGAATATTTTCCATGATTACTTTGCCGTCTTCACTAAAGAAAGGCTTACCGTTCACTATAATATTGGTCACTTCTACACCATTGTGTTTTACTTTACCAGCCTGATCTACTTCTACACCGGGCAATTGTTCCAAAAGTTCTTTCACGGTAGCATCTGGACGCACTTTAAATGCCGATGCATTAAATTCTAACGTATCTTTTTTTACACGTACCGGCGGACCATCAGTAGTAATTACCAATTCGTCTAATACATCGCTACCCGGATTTAATGTAATAGTTCCTAAATCGACACTTTCTTTAATGCTTTCAAAATCTTGCGAAAAATCTTCGAAACCAAGATAAGATATGGTCATAAAAGTTGGTTCTTCGATTTTTTTAATAGGCATTGAAAACATTCCTTTTACATCGGTAATGGTATAGTCAATTAAAGTGGAATCTTTTTTGGAAGATAAATAAATTGTAGCCGATTCTACAGGTTTTTTATTGTTGTCTGTAACTTTTCCTTTTAACTCAATTTTTTGCGCATAAAGAAATGTACCACACAAAAGCATGAAAATAAGCAGTAGGTTTTTCATAAATGTTTTTTATTAGTTTTTAGTAAACGCAAAAATGTTAAAAAAAGTATACAAAAAAAAGCGTGGAATAATTTTTCACACGCTTTTAACATTTTTATTTTTGATAATAATACTATAAATCTCTCATTCTGCCCGGCATCATCATTCGGCTGCCACCGCGGTTTCTGTTGTTTGACGAATTGCCAAACTGATTGAATTTCCATGTTACAGAAAACATCACGTAGCGTTCTAAAACAGTGTTTTCCTGGTCGATAATCGCTGTGGGGCTGATTGTTCTTGATGTTCCAATATTCTGATTCAACAAATCATAAACTTTCACTTTTGCAGTTAACGCTTTGTTTAAGAATGTGTACGAAACTGCTGTGTTCCACAAAAAGAAATCTCTTTGAAACCCCGGTGCAATATTAGTATTGTAGGTGTAGCCAAAATCGTTACCCCAAGTAAAATTTTCTGGCCAGTAGGTAGTTGTCTGCAACATTAAATTATGGCGTACAAAACTTGTTTCTGCCAATTGATAGTTACTGTATTTGGTATTGTTAAATGATACGTTGTACGATGGCGCTATGGTAAAAAGTTCGCCATAATCCCAAGATCCGTAAATGTTTGGAGAAAAACTTATCTCGTCGGCATCATACAAAACACCATTTGCAAAACCTTTTTGTCTGTTAAAGTTGATACTACTTCCTGCTCCGTATCGAATAGTATGTGCGTCAAATTTATACGATTTACTCCAATGAAAAAACAATCCGGTGCTAAAAGCACCCGAAACATTTTCATAAGTAGTGGTTCGCTTGCGGTTTTCATCGAATAGGGTAGAAGAAACGATTTGCGAATCATAAAAACTTGCATTAGCAAAAATACTCCAGCCAGAACGCAGTTGAAAGTTGTAATTTCTAAAACCTAAACGTAACGAGTGGTATCTTGCCTGATCTAAATCGCGATTTCCAATGTATGTTTGCAACGGATCGTTTAAACGTTCGTAAGGCAGAATCTGTGTAGCATTTGGGTTATTTACGTTGTAGTTGTAACCAATGTTGAAGTTTTTATTTTTATCGATCTTGTATCTGAAATTACTGCGGATGTAAGGTGAAATAAATTTCCTGTCAACAGCATAATCGTTACTCATGTAAAAAGCCGATGCATTAAAGTTGGCAATATTCACACCCGAATTTACAAACCATTCTACTTTTTCGGTGTTATAATTTAAACCAACATAAGGCGTATTGGTGATGATGTTGGTATGAGTTTGGTTTGATAATCGATCGTTAAAATCAATAAAACTGTTGCTGTCTTCGTTAAAATTAAAGGTGTTCAGGTTGTCTGTTTGGTTGTTGTAATCAAACGTGTAACCCAAATCAATAAACGCTTTTTCGCTGATAGGTTGCGAATATTCTGCAGTTATTGTATAAATATCATCGGTGCTGTTTGATCTTTCTTCCTGATTACGAATATCGTTTGGTTGATCGCCCTGATAAAACAAAGTAGCCGAATTGGTGTTGCCCAAACCTGTTGTTTTTGAATTATCATTTTCGAATGATAAACTGAAATTTTTGCCTTTATCGTTTAGTTTTTTATTGAATTCTATTGAGTTTTTAAAGGTAAAACTGTCTGATGTAGAGAACGATCTTTCATTACTTTCGTTAAATAAAGTGCCATCTGCATCCATTGATTTTGCTGCGGATGTATTTCTGAATTCGTTGTTGTTAGCCGTTAACTTTGGGTTAATAAACAATTGGGTTGTCGGGTTTATTTTATATTCCAAACGAACATCGGCATTGTGGTTGGTGTTGTTATTTAAACGCTGCGATTCCGATTCGGTAATAAAATCGCCATCAGGCAACAGATTAATCACACGCGAACGGTTGTTGTTTTTGTTCTGCGTATCTTTAAAATAATAACTTGCGTTGGTTTCAAATCCTTTAAAAAACTGATCAGAATAGTTTAAACCAGCCATGTGTGTGCGTGTAATTCCCGAGCCACTACCAAAACCGCCTGGCCCACCAGACCGTCCGCCAAAGGTTAAAAATTGACTGCGACCACCACCCATATTATCAAAAATTTCATCCATTGAAAAACCTTCGGAATTGATGTTGTTAGACGATGCTAATACCGAAATTTTACGATTCCCTTTAAAATAATTGATCAATCCGCTGCTTTCGTAACGGTTTGATCCGTCTATAATACTGCCAATTCCCGCACTTAACTTTGCCATTAAACCTTTGTTGTTGGCTTCGTCTATAGTTAGGTTTATGCTGGCATTATCGCTTTTTGCTTTTCTGCCCGAAAATTCTTCGCGCTTGGTTTTATGGTCGGTAACCTGAATTTTTTTGATTAAATTTGCTGGTAAATTCTGCATTGCAATGGTTCCGTCGGTATTAAAAAAAGGTTTTCCGTTTACCAAGATCTGCGTCACTTCTTTCCCATTTACGGTTATTTTTTTATCGGCATCAATTTCTACACCCGGCAGTTCTTTCAACAAAGCCTCTACATTGGCATCGGGACGAACTTTAAACGACGAAGCATTAAATTCCAAAGTGTCGTTTTTAACGCGGATTGGCGCATCTGTAACAATGACAATTTCCGAAAGCAAATCCGAATCAGGTGCCATTACTACTTCACCTAAATCTTTTGACTGATTGATTTTATCGAATTTTTCGATTTTATCTTTGTATCCAATGTAAGAAAACGTGAGATAAGAAGGTTCTTCAACGGCTTTAATATCAATAGAAAACAAACCGGAAACATCCGTTGTAGCATATTGAATTAGCGTAGAATCTTTTGCTTTAGACAGATAAACAGTCATATCGGCAAGCGGAGCTTTAGCATCATCGACTACTTTTCCTTTCAGTTGAATATTTTGTGCAAAACCATCAACAGAAATAAGAAGGATTAAAAACGGAAGTATGGACAGTATCTTTTTCATAAAAGCAAAAATAAGAAAGCGATCCTTCAAAAAAAATTGAAAAATCGCTTTTTAAAAGGTATTAACCTATTTTGTTGTAAGCTTAAGCTTTTGGTTTCTTCTTTTTATTGCGTCCGTACCAAATCATAAAACCGGTAACCGGTAAGCTGGCACACAGCAAACTTACAATAAAAGCAATGATTTTGGTAGGCAAACCAAAGATCGATCCTACGTGAATATCGTAATTGGCATTGATCATTTTCTCGCCAAAATCTTTGTCTTCCGGGTTTCTGGTGTGAAGTAACTCGCCCGAGTTTTCATCGAAAATTAAATTGCTGTTTTTGTGGTACGAATACGAAAGATGTCTAACATAAACCTCAAAATTAGGATGTTCGTGATCGTCTATATGCTCGTGCCCCAAATCTAAAGCAAACATGTAAGCATCGGGATATAATTCTTCTACTGTTTTAGCAATTTTATCTAACGTAGTTTCGGTTCTTAATTCTTCTGGAGCAGTGGTTTTTATGTGCGAAAAATCGGGATATTGGGTATTTCCACCCGAAAAAACTACATAAATCATTGCTTGAATAAAAAAGAAGGCATAAAACAAACCGGTAATTGAAAAAATTAAGGCAAAAAACGATGTGTAAAAACCAATAATGTTGTGTAAATCGTAGTTTTTACGTTTCCAGCTTTTAATGTTTTTCCACTTAAACCAAAAGCGTTGTTTGCGGGCAGCCTTGTTTTTTGGCCACCATAAAATTATGCCCGAAATAAGCATGAACACAAAAATTAAAACCGGAATTCCCGTAACCCATTTTCCCCAATCTGAATTTAAAAGAAAACTCCAGTGCAGCATTTTTACAATATTAAAAAAGCCGTTTTTCTCGTCGTAAACTTGTAAAACTTTACCGCTGTACGGGTTTACATACGCTAATTTGTAAACAGGATATTCATCGAAATAATTCCAGGCGTGTTCGTTGCGTTCGTAATAATAAAACTGATACGATAACGCATGGTCTATAGGAATATTTACCCAGTGAATCGGGTATTTTTCAGGAACCTGCTGTTCCACTAAACGCTCTAACGTTTTAATGGTAAGCTTTTCCTTGTTTTGATAATTTGGTTCGTTGTGGTAAATGTATTCTTTACGCTGAATGCTTTCTATTTCGTCTTTAAAAACGTACAATGCACCAGTTATAGAAATGAAAAACACTATAGAACCAATAAGCAAGCCGAACCAAAGGTGCAGCTTGCCTATTAATTTTTTGAATTTGCTTTTTTGCTTTTTATCTTTCTTATTTGTCATTAGAATTTATAGTTTAAACCTAACGAAATAGATCTTGCAAATTGTGGGTTGATGGTTGACCAACCTGTAAAATATTTTTCATTAGTAAGATTATCAACTTTTAAAACAGCACTGTATTTTTCGGCATTGTAAGATAATGCTGCGTTAAAAACGGTGTAGCCCGGCAAAGCAAATGTGCCTATAGTTGATCTGTTAAGAGTAAGTAATTCACTCGCAGAATTGGCACCAAAACCTAATCCGAAATTTTTTAAAGCTCCTTGTTGAACCGTGTAATTTGCCCAAAAGTTAAATAAATTTTCAGGACCAGCTTCTTCTGTACGCATGCCTACATAACCATCAGCGGGATTATCTTTAATTACAACATTTTCATTGTGGCTAAAACCTGCAATAATGGTTAAACCGTTAATAGGGCTTCCTAAAACACTAACTTCAAAACCTTTGCTTTCTACTTCGCCGGCTTGTGTAGCATCTACAATATTACCCATTACCTTGTTTT
>CAMLFV010000035.1 GCA_946479395.1 uncultured Flavobacterium sp.
AATTGATAAAAAAGAAAAAGTCGGAAGAAATATCTTCCGACCATGACTAGCTTAACGCTCTGTTTTTTTATTCTTCTTCGTCTAAATATTCTTCGTCTGAAAACCAATAACTGTCTAACATCGTTTTATCCACAAACATTTCCAAACGTTCGGTTTCTTGTTCGGATACATATAATCGTTGAGTTTTTCCGATACTTTCAGACAAACGGTGTAAACGTGTATCATGGCGTAAGCGCAACAACTCGTCGGTATTATTTATTACTAACATTTTTAGTTGATTTACATCAAAACCGGCATTACCAAACATAAAGCTCAAACGCTCCGGAGTTCCTATCAACACATCAATGCCGACAGAAATTTGGTTCTTGTCTTCATCTAAATCGGTTTTGTCGTGTGTCATAAAAATTCGTAAATCGGTATATTTTGCCAACTCTTTAAACACTGCTTCCATTTCTAATGCCTGTGGCTTATCTTCAACAATTACCAAAGCACGCGGCGATAACATAAAGGCTTTTTCTAACCGCTGAATTACCGAAATTGCAATAGCTTCTTCTCTTTCTTTTTGATCCTCAATAATCAACACCACATCGTTACCCGATTTAATAGTTCCAAAAGCTTCTTCAATAACATTTGGAGCTTCGCTTAAACCATTTTCGATTAACGCTTGTTGTAATTTTGGATTTATCTTTTTTAAATTCATTTTGTTTATTTTGAAGCGAATAATTCTACGTCAGATTTTGAAATCTCTTTTCCGCCTAATATTATCAAGCGTTCTACAACATTTCGCAATTCACGAATATTTCCTGTCCAATCGTACTCTTTTAAAAGATTTATAGCATCGGCAGAAAATGATTTTTGTGCACTTCCGTGTTCTTCGCCAATTTTCTTTGTAAAATGTTCAATCAATAACGGAATATCATCTCTACGATCGTTCAATGCAGGAACTTTAATCAAAATAACAGCCAAACGATGGTACAAATCTTCTCGGAACCTGCCTTCTTCAATTTCTTTACGTAAATCTTTATTGGTTGCTGCAATCACACGGACATCAACTTTAATATCTTTATCGGCTCCTACTCTTGTAATCATGCTTTCTTGTAACGCACGCAAAACTTTTGCCTGTGCAGCCAAACTCATATCGCCAATTTCATCTAAAAAAATCGTTCCCTTATCGGCAGCTTCAAACTTACCTACTCGATCTTTAACAGCTGATGTAAATGCACCTTTTACGTGACCAAACAATTCACTTTCGATTAATTCAGAAGGAATTGCCGCACAGTTTACTTCGATCAACGGAAATTGCGCTCGGTTGCTTTTTTCGTGTAAATTATGAGCTACCAATTCTTTACCTGTTCCATTTGGTCCGGTAATCAACACACGTGCATCGGTTTCGGCAACTTTATCAACCATATCTTTAATTTGCTGAATAGGTTCGCTTTCGCCAATCATTTGATAGTTTTTACTTACCTTCTTTTTTAAACGTTTGTTTTCTACAACCAGCAATTTATTATCTAATGCATTGCGAACGGTTGTTAATAATCGGTTTAAATCAGGTGGTTTCGATATATAATCAAAAGCTCCCAAACGCATTGTATTCACCGCAGTTTCTAAATCGCCATGACCAGAAATCATGATAAAAGGAGTTTCGGGTTTGATCTTTTTAGCTTCTTGCAACACTTCTTCGCCGTCTTTTTTAGGCATTTTTATATCACAAATAACTAAATCGAAATCATCGTTTTTTATTTTTTCTAAACCTTCATCTCCGTCTGCTGCTTCAGAAACAATGTATTGATCGTTTTCTTCAGCCAATATTTTTGATAATACTCTGCGGATTGAAGCTTCGTCTTCTATAATTAAAATTTTAGCCATACTTAATATTTAAGCCATTTTATAAGTTCTCTCCAAGTTGGTTTTTTGCCGTACATTAAAATACCTACGCGGTAAATTTTTGATGCTACCCAAACAATAGCTATAAAGGTAGCAAATAAAAGTGCAATTGAAAGTGCAATTTCGTAAAATGGCACGCCAAACGGAATGCGCATTAACATTACTATGGGCGATGTAAACGGAATCATAGAGAAAATTGTTGCTACGGTTCCGTGTGGTTCATTCATTACTGTGAAAAAACCAATGTAAACACCCAACATTAACGGCATAATTACGGGAAACATAAACTGCTGTGTATCGGTTTCATTATCAACCGCTGCACCAATTGCTGCATATAATGAACTGTATAAAAAGTATCCGCCAATGAAATAAATCAAGAAGTAAACTGCCATGCTAAATAATGGCAATTTTAAAAATTCGGCAAAATATATTTGGATATCAGCTAGTTTTGACGCTTCCATAGCCATTTCTGTAGTTGGTGTAGATGTATTTAAACCAAAAACCGTATTGGCAACAACCAATAAAACTACGCCTATAACCGCCCAAATTACAAATTGTAAAATCCCCGCTAAAGTGGTTCCGATGATTTTACCCATCATCAATTGGATTGGCTTGATAGACGATACAATAATTTCAATGATTCGGTTCGTTTTTTCTTCGATCACACTACGCATGACCATGTTTCCGTAAATAATAATGAACATCATGATTAAATATCCAAAAACAGATCCAACACCAACTTTCATTTCGTTTAAACCTTTAACCGTTTCTTCGCCCGATGCTTTTGTAAGATGCATAGTTACATCGATTTTTGATTTATCAAGCAAAATGGTATCAACACCCTGATTGGTTAAATTTTTACGTAGTAATTTTTCTGATAACTTAGATTCTGTATTGGCGATGAATCCTAAACTTGGACTGTCTTCTGATACATATTCGATCGATTTTTCGTAATCTTTTAAATTATCTTTCTTTGGAATAAACAACACGCCTTCGTAATTTGCCTGCGAAACGCTGTCTTTCAATATTTTTGGATCGATCTTAGAAACATCGTGGTATTTGTAGCTTTCTGAATTTTTAAATTCATTGACAAACATTCCGCTTTCGTCGTGAATACCAATATGCTTAACTTCGGTTTTCATGGAACTTAAGTAGCCGATCAATGCTGCAACTGCCACAAAAACAATCGGACTAACAAAGGTCATCACAATAAATGATTTATTTCGAACTTTAGAAATAAATTCTCTTTTTATAATTAAAGATAAAACGCCCATTAGTTATTGGTTACAGTTTGAATAAAAATGTCGTTGATGCTCGGGATTTTTTCAGAAAAATGCGTTATTTGTCCAAACGGAAGTATATCGTTCAGCAATTCGTTGGCAGATCTGTCGTTTAGTTTTACAGATAATTTCAACTCATTATCTAACGATTTAAAAAAGGTTTCTTCGGTTTGATATTTTGCATTTAAGAAATCTTTCAATTGATTTGGATTCATAGCATTTATGCCTAAATCGAACGTGTTTGAACGATACTCTTTTTTAATATCCACCAAAGATCCATCTAACAATTTATTCGATTTATGGATTAACGCAATTTCATCGCACATTTCTTCTACGCTTTCCATACGGTGTGTAGAAAAAATAATAGTGCTGCCTTTTTGCTTCAACTCTAAAATTTCGTCTTTAATGATGTTTGCATTCACGGGATCGAAACCTGAAAAAGGTTCATCGAAAATCAATAATTTAGGCTGATGCAGAACGGTTACAACAAACTGAATTTTTTGCGCCATTCCTTTTGATAATTCCTGAATTTTTTTGTTCCACCAATCACCGATTTCCAATTTATCAAACCAATATTTCAACTGTTTTTTGGCTTCGTCTTTAGAAATCCCTTTCAGTTGAGCAAGATACAATGCCTGCTCGCCCACCTTCATACTTTTGTACAAACCGCGTTCTTCGGGCATGTAACCGATATGCTTTACATGATGAGGGCTTAATTTTTCGCCATCTAACAAAATTTCGCCACTATCGGGAAATGTAATCTGATTGATAATACGAATTAAGGAAGTTTTGCCCGCTCCGTTTGGTCCCAACAGACCAAAAACGCTGCCTTGCGGAATGGCTAAAGATATGTTGTTTAAAGCGGTTTTGTCGCCATACTTTTTTACAACATTATTTACCTGCAATATTGGTTTCATAGTTTTAAACTAAATAAAATAGTTACAAAGATACAAAGTAGTTAAAAAAAACCCATCCTTGTTTTTACAAACAAGGATGGGAAAAATTGCTATGAAAAAGAAAATCCACCGTTTTATAAGTGTAATACAAACTTACAAAGTTTTTTTGTATTACGAAAACATTTCTTTTACTTTTTCAAAAAAACTTTTATCTCCTTTTTGAGGATGTGGTATAAAATTGTCGTCTTCCTTCATTTTTTCGAAGAAATCTTTCTGTTCTTTTGTTAATTTTTTAGGCGTCCAAACGTTGATGTGGATTAGGAAATCGCCGTTTCCGTAGCCATTTAAACTTGGTAATCCTTTTCCTTTTAATCTTAGAATTTTTCCGGATTGGATACCTTCTTCAATTTTAATTCGAACTTTCCCATTAACCGTATCAACTTCTTTAGATCCGCCCAAAGCAGCATCGGCAATATTCAAATATAAATCATAATGAATGTTTTCGCCTTCGCGTTTTAAAAATTCGTGCTCAATTTCTTCGATCACCACAATTAAATCTCCAGGAATACTGTTTGCACCAGGTGCATCGTTTCCTTTACCTGAAACTTTCAACTGAATACCGTCTGAAACTCCAGCCGGAATTTTGATTGAAACGGTTTCTTCTGAAGTGACCATTCCGTCTGCATCAGCTCCTTGCGGTTTGTGATCTAAAATTTGCCCTGAACCCTGACAGGTTGGACAAGGTGAAGAGGTTTGCATACGACCCAAAATGGTATTTTGCACGCGCATAACCTGTCCCGAACCGTTACAAGTGTTACAAGTTTTGTAGGTTACCCCACTCGCCTGCATTTTACGCTTTACTTTTACCTTTTTTTCTACACCGTTAGCTATATCTTCTAAAGTAAGTTTTACTTTAATACGCAGGTTAGAACCTTTTACACGACGTGGTCCGCCACCGCCGCCAAATCCGCCGAAGCCACCAAAACCACCACCGAAGATATCGCCAAACTGACTGAAAATATCTTCCATGTTGTTAAAACCGCCGTGACCACCAAAACCACCACCACCTTCAAATGCAGCGTGACCGTACTGATCGTAACGTGCTTTTTTATCGGCATCGCTTAAAACTTCGTAAGCTTCTGCAGCCAACTTAAAGTTTTCTTCGGCTTCTTTATCGCCCGGATTTTTATCAGGGTGAAATTCAATAGCTTTTTTGCGATACGCTTTTTTTATCGCACCAGCATCGGCACTTTTATCTATACCTAATATTTCGTAATAATCTTTCTTCATTTTGGTTTCTTATTGACCGATAACAACTTTTGGGAAACGAATAATTTTATCGCCTAACTTATATCCTTTTTCTACAACATCAAAAACTTTTCCTTTAAACTCTTCGCCTGCAGGAATTTGCGTTATAGCTTCGGCAATATCTGCGTTAAATGTATCGCCTTTATTAATTTCTACCAAACTTAAACCTTTTGCCGACAAATTGTCACGCAATTTGGTTGATATTAAATTAAATCCTGTCAGATGCTCACTTTCACCCAATGTTTCCATTTGAGCAATGGCTCTGTCAAAATCATCTAAAACCGGCAAAACGCTTTTCATAACATCTTCATTCGCAGTAGCAAACAATTCAATACGTTCGCGTGCAGTTCTTTTTCTAAAGTTCTCAAACTCGGCAAACAATCTTAAGAACTTGTCTTTTTCATTTGCCAATTGCTCTTCTAACTGTTCTTTATCAGTTAATTGATCTGCTGTTTCAATACTTTGATTATCTATCTCTTGTTCAGCATTTTGCTGTATATCTTTATCTTTTAATTCTTCGTTTTCCATTTTTATCGATGTTTAACTTAATCACTAATTAACAAAAGTAAAGCCATTCTTGTATTTTAGACAAATTGGCAGTAAAGTTAGAATTAATCTATATTAAGAAATTTCGCTGTTGCCCATTTTTCGTTTTTTGATATTAGATTTTAAATATATTTGCATAAATAAATTATTTTTAATTATGAAAAAAAATGTATTTGCATTAGTTGCTTTAGCAGCTTTATCATTAACTGCATGTAAAAAAGAAAACACAACTGCCGAAACTGATACAGTTGGAACAACTACAGAAACAGCAAACGCTGTAACATATAACGCAAACGTTGCGGAATCTAAAATTGACTGGATTGGTGGAAAAGTTTCTGGTGACCAACATACTGGAACAATCGCTTTAAAAGACGGTCAAGTTTTTGTAACTAACAACGCGGTAACTGGTGGTAAATTTACAATTGATATGAATTCTATCGTTGTTACCGATATTACTGATGCTGAAATGAAAGCTGGTTTAGAAGGTCACTTAAAAGGTGCTACTGCTGAAAACGCTGATCATTTCTTTAACGTATCTAAATTCCCAACAGCTTCTTTTGAAATCACTAAAGTTACTGAAGAAAACGGGAAACAAATGGTTGAAGGTAACTTAACTATTAAAGAAGCAACTCACGGAATTAAATTCCCAGCAACGATTACTGTTACTGATGCTGATGTTACTGTAGCTTCTGACGAGTTTGAAATTGACAGAACTAAATTTGCTGTTAACTACAACTCTGGATCTGTTGTTAAAGATTTAGCTGGTGATAAAGTTATTAACGATAACATTAAATTGAAAATTGCTGTTAAAGCAACTAAATAATTCAATTTAGCTACAAATGAAAATCCCGAAAGTAACTTTCGGGATTTTTTTTGTGATATATTGATAAGAATTTATTGTTCTTTCAACGCTTCTTTAATTCGTTTGAATGCTTCAATTAAAATAGTTTCGCTGGTTGCGTAAGACAAACGGATACAATTTGGATTACCAAAAGCATCGCCTGTTACCGTTGCAACATTAGCATATTCTAACAAATACATGGCTAAATCATCGGCGTTATTGATTAAAACTCCGTTTAACGTTTTACCAAAATAGTACGAAACATCAGGGAAAACATAAAAAGCACCTTCGGGCACGTTTACTTTCAACCCTTTAATATCGTTTACCAAATGTAAAACCAAATCTCTGCGTTTGTGGAAAGCTTCAACCATATAACCAATTTCTGAAGGAGCTGCCTCTAAAGCTGCAATTGTTGCACGTTGCGCGATAGAATTTGCGCCACTTGTAACCTGACCTTGTAATTTAGTACATGCTTTTGCAATAAATTCCGGAGCACCAATGTATCCAATTCTCCAACCCGTCATAGCAAAAGCTTTCGCAACTCCGTTTACTGTAATTGTTCTTTCAAACATGCCCGGAATTGATCCGATACTGCAAAAACTTCCCGAAAAATTAATGTGCTCGTAGATTTCATCTGAAACTACAAAAATATCTTCACGATTTTTTAAAACATCTGCCAAAGCTGTTAGTTCTTCTCTATTATAAACCGATCCCGAAGGATTACAAGGCGAACTAAACCACATCATTTTTGTTTTTGGTGTGATTGCTTGCTGAAGTTGGTATGGTGTAATTTTAAAATCGGAAGCTACTGATGTTGGCACAACAACCGGAATACCGCCTGCCATTTTAATAATTTCGTAATAACTAACCCAGTAAGGTGCCGGAAGGATAACCTCGTCACCTTCGTTAATCATTGCTTGTGCGATATTGTATAAAGATTGCTTTGCACCAGTAGAAACTACAATATTTGCAGGCTGATAATTTAAACCGTTATCGCGTTGAAATTTTGTTACAATTGCTTGTTTTAGTTCCAAATAACCATCAACCGGCGGGTAATTGCTCCAGTTTTCATCGATTGCATTTTTAGCAGCCTCTTTAATAAAATCAGGCGTGTTAAAATCGGGCTCGCCTAAACTTAAACTGATAATATCTTTTCCTAAAGCAGTTAATTCGCGTGCTTTTGCAGCCATTGCCAAGGTTTGCGAAACAGATAAATTATTAATTCTATCTGACAAATGTTGTGCGCTCATTTATTTGTAATTTATGCAACCAAAGGTAACGATATTGCAACGTAAAATAAAACAACCTTTGGGCTTTTTTAACATTGAAAATGTATAATTTTTATTTAAAAACTAATTTCTATTTTTTGATGAATTTCAGCACCGTAGAACTTTCGTTTGTTTTTACAAAATACATTCCGCCTGAAAGATTTTCGATAGAAACAGTAATACTTGACTGATTATTTACAGAAATCGTTTTCACCAATTGCCCCAACGTATTGTAAATGTAAAGTTTGTTATTTTGTGCATTAAAGCGTGATGTATCAACACCTATCATAACTTCTGCATCAGTCACATTCGATGATTCAAACCATATTAAAGTTTTTTCTTTTGTAAACGATGTTGTTGCTAATGGCTCATTAATCTGAAACTGCATCACCACTGGCAAATGATCGCTCATATTATACAAATTATTGCGCAATGTTAAAGAATAAGTTCCTGTACAAGTGGCATCGTTCACGCTTTTGTTCAAACAGTTTCCGTTGTTTCCATACGCACTGTAAGTTCCGTTTACATACGAAAAACGAGAACTTGTATTAAAATTTTCGCTCATCATTATAAAATCAAAACGATCGTCTAATCCGCCTCCAGCTCCTGCATTTGCACCACCGCCAAAGCCAGAACTTGACAAGCGGGTACTTTGCGTGTGTAAATAACTAAACGATGCATTGTCTTGCCAGCTTCCCGGCGCGTTTATAGGATCAATCAGTTTAATGGCATTTGTAGGATCTAATATTTTTTGATAACCATCTTCATTTGAATTATAGAAATTAAAATCGCCCGCAAAAAGCACATACGTATTAGGTTGCGTTAAGTTTTGTAATTGTTGCGTAACAACTTCAACCATGTCAAAACGCATTTGTCGGTTAGCCGGACCGGTACTCGACTTTAAATGTGCTACAAAAACTTCTAAATAGATAGGATTTTGCGGATCCACATTCAACTGAAAAGAATATTGGTTAATATCGCGATACACCGTTGGTAAAGTCTGCTGACCCACCAAAGTAAGTTTACGTTGGTTGTAATACACCATTGTTTGTAAGGGATCTGCCGTGTCTGTAAGATCGGGCACAAAAACTGCTCTCGCATAAGGATCAACCTGATTTTGTAATGATATATTCAGAATTAAATTGGCTGCGTTTTCATTTGCCAACTCACAAATCATAAACAAATCGGGTTTGTAATCGTCTAAAATATCGCGTAAAATAAGTTGCCTATTTTGTGGAAGCGAATTTGGAAATTTAAACACATTGTAAAACATGGCATTCAAAGTTTCTTGCGAATACGCACAAACCGAAAGCCATAAAAAAAGCCCAGTAATTATTTTTTTCATATCGACATATTTTTGAAACAAAGAAATAAATTTAATGTAACCTAAATGTTATTTCGAAAATAAGTTCTTTAAAACTAAATATACTTCTTTTTATGCTGATAAAGATGTATTTTTGGCAAAAATTAAATCATGGAAGAAATTTTAGTACAGTTCCCGAATTTAACCGAGTTACAGATCAATCAGTTTACGCAGTTGTATGATTTATACCAAGATTGGAACGCTAAAATTAATGTGATTTCGCGAAAAGACATCGGCGAATTATACACCAAGCACATTTTACATTCGTTGGGAATTGCAAAAATTATGGAATTTAAACCCAATGCCGATGTTATGGATGTTGGTACAGGCGGTGGTTTTCCGGCAATTCCGTTGGCTATTTTATTTCCAGAAACTAATTTTTACGCAATTGACGTAATCGCTAAAAAAATAAAAGTAGTAAACGAAGTTGCAACTGCTTTAAAACTGCAAAATTTAAAAGCCGAACAAAAAAGAGCCGAACTGGTTACCGAAAAATTCGATTTTATTGTGAGCCGTGCCGTTACCAATATGCCCGATTTTGTTACGTGGGTAAAAGGAAAAACCAAAAAGCAATCGGTTCACGATTTAGAAAACGGAATTTTGTATTTAAAAGGTGGCGATTTAACCGATGAATTAAAAGATTTCCCAAAAGCTACTTTGTATAATTTAAGCGACTTTTTTACCAATGAATTTTTTGAAACAAAAAAAGTGGTGCATTTACCTTTGAAGTTTAAGGGTTAGAAACTAGTAACTATACTAAAATATACATCTTTATAGTTCATAAAATCTTCGTATCCTAAACCTAAAAAAACATTTTTAATTGGAGATCTATTTCCTAAATTGAAATTTCTTTCTAAATGGATATTGTAATTGATTTGATTATTAAATATCGAAGATGAAGCTGTTGTATTTAAATTAAGCTTTTGAAAATATTTGAAAGCATAAAGCAATAATCCTGTTTTATTGAAAAGCGGTTGCTTTAAATAATCGATACCTGAGCCAATTCCAAAATTATCAAAATACAATCCATATAAAAACTGATGATTTTTGAAGTTATTAGTTATTGGTTCTATATTGATTTTTCTATTTTGATAAATGTAAGAAACAAAATCTCGCAATTTTTCTTCCTTAATAAAGAGTTCTGTTTTTGATACTTGAAATTTGAAATGATAAAAACCGTTAGTATCAAAATTATATTGAACCAAACCTCCTAAATTCACTTTTTTGTTACCTAAATATGACGTAAAATGCGATGCAAAAAAGCCTAAAGGTAATTTTGTTGCGCCGCTGTAACCTAAGTATGTTGTAGAATATGTGTAAGATGTTATAATCCCCCCATTCAAATCATACATTCCATTACGTTTTGGTAAATTTTCTTTAAAAAGTTTATAATGCTCTTTTAATCTTAAAGTGTCTGAAATATTTTTTACAAATTTATTGATTTTTATTGCTTCAGATACTTTTTGAATTTCAGGAGTCCAATAATTTTTGAAAGTATAAGTTGATTTATCGGCACATTCAAATATATATGTAATACCATCAATTCCTTGCGACCAATTTTTAATATCTTTATCAGATGGCAACTCTAAAATATCAGCTCTTTGAACAATATCATAAATATTTTGAGCTTGCGCTACAGACAAAAATTCTTTTTTAAATAAAGTTTTTCGTTCACTATTTTCTTTCCTTCTATAATAGATATAATTTGTAAGTGAACCTGAAATTTTTGTACTATCCTTAATAATTTCAACAACTTGACCATTGTTTCTAAATCGAAAAGAAAAATCATTTTTAGATTTTTCGAAATCTGTTAGTTCAATTTTATGCTCAAGTTCTTTTGCATATTTATACCAAAAAACCGTATCGCCCACAATTTGTTTGTTTTGTGAGAAACCATAATTAAAAATCAAAAAGAATAATATTACTTGAATATATTTCATTTATACAAATCTTTCAGCGTGCTTGCTAAATCGGTAAACATAAATTTATAACCAATTTCTGATAATTGAATTGATTGTACATGCTGGCTTGATAATACCAATGCGGAACGTTTGCCTAATCCAAATTTAATGACAAATTCTGGAATGTTTGGCAACCACAAGGGCTTGTTTAACTGTGCTGCTAATAACTTTAAAAACTGATGTTGCTTTACTGCATTGGGTGCAACTACATTAAAAATACCACCTTGCTGATTTTTTAATAATTGGTAAATAATTTCAATAACATCGTTAAAATGTATCCAGCTCATCCATTGTTCGCCGTTGCCCAAATTAGCGCCTAATCCTTTTGAAACCACTTTTGCCAATTCGTGCAAAACGCCGTTGTCTTTAGATAAAATCAAACCAAAACGCGTAATGGCTGTGTTAATTCCCAAGCTTTCAAACCGTAAATTGGCTGCTTCCCAATCTTTACAAACTTCGGCTAAAAAATCGTTTCCAAAATCAGTTGAATGTTCGGTATAAACTGCCGTTTCGCTTGACGGATAAATACCAATTGCCGATGCGTTTACGATTGATTTTACTTGATGTTGATTATCTTTCAATGCCTTAAAAAGCGTGTTGGAACAATTAATTCTACTGTCGTGAATTGCCTTTTTATTTTCTTCTGTCCATGCACAATTTATCGTATGTCCTGCCAAATTCACAATGGCATCAACTTGCTCTAATGAGTTTAAATCGATTTCATTTTTTTCGGGATTCCACAGAAACCCTTTATAATTTTCTTTATCTTTTATATCTTTTGCATTGGTAACTAAATAATGAACCGAATGATTGTGCTTTAAAAGATGCGAACACAACGCTGTTCCTATAAAACCTGTGGCACCTGTAACTAAAACTTTCATAACTATTTTGCTTTTAATGTCCATTCAAAATCATAAGTGCCCACTTTATCGCCTTGCTCGTCGTATCCTTCCGATCGAACCCAAAACGATATTCCCTCTTTCGTAAGCAATGCTTCATTCACTTTTTCACGAATCATCAATCCTTCTTCGCATTTAAACATAATAACGCCAGTTGCTTTTTTAGTGAAATTCGATTTTTGATTTAAAACCAGCATCGATATTTTTTTGTTTGATTCTTTTATGGCTTTCATAACCAGAACGCCGGTTGTAAGTTCCGCTCCCATGTTCTGAACCGCGAAATACATCGATTTAAACGGATTTTGATTGAACCATCTATGTTTTGCACGAACAATACAATGCGCATCATTAATTGAATAAACACGAATGCCGCATAAGTATGCCGATGGTAAATTTTTAAGAAGATAAAGATTCAGGTTTTTTACGTTAAAATCCATAATATTCAAGCTTTACAGCTAATTTACGATTTTTTTTAATGGCAATTGAAATTAATTTAATTGTTAAAAAAAAGTTAATTATTAGTACTATGCAATACAAAGTACATGCTTTTATATATATCTTTGCTATATCAAAATAAAACAATAAGGTAAAAATGCAGGTGACTGTAAGCCGAAAAATTAAAACAACACATTTCTCATACTGTTATTAATTTGAATAGTTTACTCAATCACAAAAAAAGGTTTACGTTACCTGCCTTTACTTTTAACCTAAAATATTAAGTTCTATGAATATTGAAAACACAAAAGCGCAAATGCGTAAAGGGATTCTGGAATTTTGTATTCTATCGGTTCTAAAAGATAAAGACTGTTACACATCTGAAATTTTAGACACACTAAAAGATGCAAAATTGTTGGTAGTAGAAGGCACTGTTTATCCGCTGCTAACCCGCCTAAAGAACGATGAATTATTAAGCTATCGTTGGGAAGAATCAACATCGGGACCACCGCGAAAGTACTACCGATTAACCGAATTAGGAAACGAATTTTTAAAAGAATTAACCGTTACCTGGAAAGAATTAAGTGAAGCCGTTAACATTATAACTAATAAGAATAGCCATGAATAAAACTGTAACCATTAATATAGCCGGACTTGTTTTTCATATCGATGAAGATGCATACAACAAGTTAGATTCATACCTACAGGCAGTTAGAAATTCAATTCAACAAGAAAGCGAAGATGAAATTATTGCCGATATTGAATCGCGTATTGCAGAGCTTTTTGCCGAAAGAATTGATCCGCAAACTGGTGTTATTCGTATGAATAATGTAGACGAAATAATTAATATTATGGGTAAACCAGAAGATTATATTATTGAAGACGACGAACCTGTTAAACCAAATAATTTCACCACAACAAATAAAAGCTATAAGAAAATTTACCGCGATGGCGAAAAAAGAATTTTGGGTGGTGTATGTTCAGGTTTAGGTCACTATTTTAATATAGATCCGGTTTGGGTACGCATACTTTTCATTTTACTGTTCTTTGCCTACGGTTTAAGTTTTGTAATTTACCTAATCTTGTGGGTAATTATTCCAAAAGCGGTAACTGTTGCTGATGTTTTAGAAATGAAAGGAGAACCTGTTAATATTTCAAACATAGAAAAACAATTTCGTGAAGGCGTAGCAACATCATACCAGCAAATTCGTACTTCAGGAAGTTCAGTTGCTAAGGTAATTCGCAGAATAATAGGAATAATATTGATTGTTTTTGGTGTAATGGGAATTTTTGGCAGTTTCTTTGCGCCAATAATTATGAATACCGATAAAGGTCATATTTTTAACGAATTTGTAAATTACGATGAAGCACAAACAGGCATACCGTTTTGGGGTTTAAGTTTAAGTTTGTTTGTAATGAGCGCCATTCCCTTTATCCTTTTACTTTTATTAGGAATTAGACTTTTAAGCTCGAAAGTTAAACATATTGGTTGGGTTTCAGGTATTTTAGGATTTTTCTGGTTACTTTCAATCTTTATTTTCAGCTATGTAATGATCAATTTAGATATTCAAAAAGATAAAATTGAATCATTATTTGAAGGAAATTTCGATACAAAAATTTCACAAACCGATTTAAATTTGAACGATAAAGATACCTTAAACATTATTTTTCAGAAAGATGAACGCATTTTTACAATAAACGACACCCTTTCAGGTAAGCATAAATTCAGCGAAATTGATGATGTTTATGTAGAAGTTCTTGAATCAAGCACAGGTAAAGCTTATATGGAAGTTGAAGAAAAAGTATTCAATAATAAAGATCTGAACCTTAAATCATTAAGTAAATACAACATTCAAATTGAAGCAACGCAATTTAGTAATACATTAAATTATAATTATTCAATAAAAAGTGATACCTTAGTACTTTCAAATGCAATATTAACAACTTTGAATGATTTTACTGAAGATTCTAAAGTACGTGTGAAAATTTACATAACTGAAAATCAACATATTAAAATCAACGGAAATGACAGAGATCATTTTTGGAATCACAGTTTAGATAACGGTAAAAATTTCTATAAATTTAATTCCGAAGGAAGATTAGAGAACACAAACAATACTATAAACTAAAAACTCTTAAGGCTTATGTTTTATTTATTATTATTAATCGGGCAAACTTTGATTGATCTTATTACAAGTTTATTCTAAAACAAAACGCTTTCACAACGAAAGCGTTTTTTATTGCATAAAAAAAATCCTTTTCGGTTTGAAAAGGATTTTTTTGTTACATAAATATTTATGCATTCTTTTTAGCTTTTTTCTCTTTCATTAAATCAATTGCCCCACCTGTAGCCCAGTATAAAACAAAGCTAATAAGGAAAATCATTAACCAAAAACCCATGGTCATAATTGTTAAACCAATGATAAAAGCTATAAATTGTTGAAATTCAAACATGATTCCGGAATTTTGTGTGTATACAGTTACAAAGATAAAACGAAACTTTAACTACCCAAACAAAAATCATAATAAATTCTAAAAATTCCATCATAAACCAAATAAGCCAGTATTTTTTCATACCTTTATTTATATTAATTATAAATAACAATAAATGGAATATAGAATTGAAACCGATACTATGGGCGAAGTTAAAGTGCCTGCTGATAAATATTGGGGCGCACAAACAGAACGCTCACGCAACAACTTTAAAATTGGTAAGTCAGCATCAATGCCTTTAGAAATTATTAAAGGTTTCGCTTATTTAAAAAAGGCTGCTGCTTACGCCAATTATGATTTAGGCGTTTTATCGCTTGAAAAAAGAGATGCTATTGCAACTGTTTGCGATGAAATTTTAGACGACCAATTAAATGATCAGTTTCCTTTGGTTATCTGGCAAACAGGTTCCGGTACGCAATCAAACATGAATTTGAACGAAGTTATTGCCAATCGCGCTCAAGTTTTAGCAGGATTTAAAATTGGTGAAGGCGAACCGGTTTTAAAAGCCAATGACGATGTAAATAAATCGCAATCATCTAACGATACTTATCCAACAGGAATGCACATTGCAGCTTACAAAGCCGTTGTTGAAGTAACAATTCCGGGTGTTGAGCAATTACGCGATACGTTAGCTAAAAAAGCAACCGAGTTTATGAATGTTGTTAAAATTGGACGAACACATTTAATGGACGCTACTCCCTTAACATTAGGTCAAGAATTATCGGGCTATGTTGCTCAATTAAATTACGGTATAAAAGCGGTAAAAAACACGTTAAGCCATTTATCAGAAATTGCTTTAGGCGGAACAGCAGTTGGAACTGGTTTAAACACACCTGCAGGTTACGATGTTTTGGTCGCTAAATATATTGCAGAATTTACTGGACATCCATTTATAACTGCCGAAAATAAATTTGAAGCTTTGGCTGCACACGATGCTATTGTAGAAGCTCATGGTGCTTTAAAGCAATTAGCTGTTTCATTAAATAAAATTGCGAACGATATTCGTATGCTGGCATCAGGTCCGCGTTCGGGAATCGGAGAAATATTAATTCCTGAAAACGAACCAGGATCTTCAATCATGCCTGGAAAAGTAAACCCTACACAATGCGAAGCACTGACAATGGTTGCTGCACAAGTTATGGGGAACGACGTTGCTATTACCATTGGTGGTACACAAGGTCATTACGAATTAAACGTTTTTAAACCTTTAATGGCAGCCAATTTCTTACAATCGGCTCGTTTGTTAGGCGATGCCTGTGTATCTTTTGACGAGCATTGCGCACAACGAATTGAACCTAATTATGATCGAATTAAAGAATTAGTTGATAATTCGTTAATGCTCGTAACGGCTTTAAACACAAAAATTGGCTATTACAAAGCAGCCGAAATTGCACAAACAGCACATAAAAATAATTCCACCTTAAAAGAAACGGCAATTGCTTTAGGTTATGTAACTGCCCAAGAATTTGACGAATGGGTAAAACCCGAAGAAATGGTGGGTAGTTTGAAGTAATTCAAATCGATTTAACAAAATTAAATAACAGTTCTTAATCATTATTAAGGACTGTTTTCTTTTTAAGATGATGCGATCTTTTAATTGTATCAAAAAATAGTTTTAAATTTGCATCAATCAGTAAAAAGTCAACTAACGACTTTATTTTTTATGGAAATATTCGAACTTTATTCTATATACAATCAATGCAACGGTGTAAGTACCGACACACGAAACATTACAGAAAACAGCCTTTTCTTTGCATTGAAAGGAGAAAATTTTAACGCAAACGATTTTGCATTGCAAGCCTTAGAAAATGGAGCTGCATTTGCCGTGGTTGATGATAAAAATTTAAAGAAACTAGAAAACAACAAATTAATTGTTGTAGATGATGTTCTTAAAACCCTACAAGATTTAGCTGCTTTTCATAGATTTCACATAGGTTTACCGGTAAG
>CAMLFV010000036.1 GCA_946479395.1 uncultured Flavobacterium sp.
TAGCATTTTTAATAGCATCGGTACTACCGTTTGCAAACCCTGATTTGTTAGGCCCCATAAAAATTGCGGCATACTTTCAAAGCTATATATTATTTGTAGTTCCAAATACATTTTTTATAGGAGCCCTAATTTTTATGTTAGTTACCTTAACACGCAACCAATACATAGGTTTTATTTTTGTTATTATTTTGCTTATTGCCCGTATTTTATTATCTAACTTAACAAATAATGTTGATGATAAATTTTTGGTATCGTTAATAGAACCTTATGGCAACGAAGCTTTAAGTTATGTTACAAAATATTGGACGATTGACGAACAAAATACCTTAATGATTCCGTTAGACGATGTAATTATTTACAACCGTTTAATATGGATTGGTGTAGGTATTTTAGCCTTAGCCGTTACTTATTTTTCATTTTCTTTTTCGCAATCACCAATATCTATCGGTAAAAAAAGAAAAGCAGAACGTATTACAAAAAACAATTTTGGTAGCATTGTAAAAGTAAATTTACCAAAAGTTAGTTACAACTATTCGTTCGTATCGTACTTAAAAACGGCTTTTCGTTTATCTAAATTAGAGTTCCAAGCAATCATAAAAAACTGGATTTTTATTACCTTAATGGTTATAATAATGATCTGTATTATTGTTTCTGGTTACACTTTAGGACAAAGTTTAATGGGTACGCGTACGTTACCTGTTACGTGGAAAGTTATTGAATTAATTAATGAATTTATTGGCTTTTTCTTACCAATTATCGTTTTCTTATTCTCGGGTATTTTACTGAACAATTCTGCATCGTCTCGTATGAATTTATTGATTGATTCTACACCGGTACCTAATTGGAGTTTGTTTTTATCAAAATTTATTGCTTTAGTACAAATGGTTGCCTTGGTATTTTTAATTACTATTTTATCAGGCATAATGATTCAGATTTACTATGGATATTACAATTTTGAAATTGGTCAGTACATAGCAAACTTTTTTGGATTTAAATTAATATCCTATACCGTTTTAATTCTGTTTGCTTTATTTATACAATCGTTTTTCAAAAATTACCTAATTGGTTTCTTTGTTATTTTAATAGCACAAATGCTTCCAATGGGATTAAGTAAGTTAGGAATAGAACAAGCTGTTTTCAGTTTTAATTCAGATCCGGGTTACAGTTATTCAGATATGAATGGTTTTGGTATTGTACGCGGATATTTCTACTACAAACTGTATTGGCTGCTTTTTGGTTTTGTATTGTACGGTTTAACATTATTATTTTGGCGCAGAGGTATCATTTCAAGTGCAAAAGAACGTTTACAAGTATTTGCAAAACGTTTTAAAATGCCAATTGCCGTTCCGTTAATTATTACAACTTTAGCATTTGTTGGTTTAGGATACGCTTTGTACTATCAAGAAGTTAAGCTTGAACCTTACTACACTTCACAAGACATTGAAAAACAAAGAGTTGATTACGAAAAGAAATACAAGAAATTCGAAAAATATGCCCAGCCACGTATTGTTGATGTAAAGGTTAACATGGATATTTACCCGAACGAACGCAATTATAAAGCAGTTGTTAATTATGTTATGGTGAATAAATCTGATAAAGCGATTGATTCCTTATTCATTAATTACGGTAAAAATTTCGAAAGCATAAAATTCAATAAAGATTATCAATTGGTTAAAAATGATACGGTTATGGAATTTGATATTTATCGATTAAATCAACCTTTAAATCCGGGCGATTCGTTAAAAGTTGAAATGCTTGTTCAAAACCAATCAAATACTTGGTTACAAGATCGTTCGCCTATCATGGAAAACGGAACGTTTATAAACAATAGTATTTTCCCGAGTTTTGGATATAACGATGGTGTTGAAATTCAAGATAACGATGTCCGTAAAAAATACAGCTTGGCTCCACGCGAACGTATGGCTGCGACAGATGATCCGGAAGCGCGTAAAAACACCTATATTTCAAACGAAGCCGATTGGATTACTTTTGAAACTACGGTAAGTACGGCAGGCGATCAAACAGCGATTGCTCCAGGATATCTTCAGAAAAAATGGCAAAAAGACGGCAGAAATTATTTCCATTACAAAATGGATCAGAAAATGTTGAATTTCTATGCTTTTAATTCGGCAAGATATGAAGTTAAAAAAGAAAAATGGAACAACCTGAATCTGGAAATTTACTATCATAAAGGTCACGAATACAATTTGGATCGAATGATGGAAGCTTTGAAAAAATCGTTGGCTTATTACAGCGAAAATTTTGGCGAATACCAGCACAAACAAGCTCGTATCATTGAATTCCCTAAAACCATGGGTACGTTTGCACAGGCTTTTGCCAACACCATGCCTTTTTCTGAAGCAATTGGTTTTATTGCCGATGTAGATGAAGACGATCCAAACGGTGTTGATTATCCGTTCTCGGTTGTGTCACACGAAATGGCGCATCAATGGTGGGCGCATCAGGTTATTGGTGCCAATGTTAAAGGTGCAACTTTATTATCCGAATCGTTATCGGAATACAGTTCGTTAAAAGTTTTAGAGAAAGAATACGGAAAATTCCAGATGCGTAAGTTCTTAAAAGATGCCTTAGACGGTTATTTAAGAGGAAGAACATGGGAAGATAAAGAAGAAAATCCGTTAATGTATAACGAAAACCAGCAGTACATTCATTACAACAAAGGATCGTTGGTATTGTACGCCATGAGCGATTATTTGGGCGAAAAACGTTTTAATGATATATTGAAAGAATATGTTGCAAAAGTGAAGTTTCAAGATGCGCCTTATACCAATTCTATTGAGTTTGTCAATCATTTAAAAGCGAATACTCCGGCAAACTTACAGTATTTAATTACAGATATGTTTGAAACAATAACCTTGTATGACAATAAGGTGGATAAAGTTGAAGTAAAACCATTAAAAGATGGTAAGTATCAGGTTGATATTTCGTTCATTGTTTCTAAATACAGAACTTCTCCAAAAGGTACGCAGATTTATAATGATGCAAAAGGAAATACTTTAACAGGAAAAGATGGTAAGAAAGAAGTAAAATCGTATCCTCTAAATGATTATGTTGAAGTGGGTGTTTTTGGCGAAAAAACCATGAAAGGAAACCACGAATACGAAAATGAACTTTACAACAAAAAATACTTGATTAATAAGGTAAACAATAAAGTAAGTATCGTTGTTGATAAAAAACCCGTTGAAGTTGGTGTTGACCCATACAATAAGTTAATTGATAGAGATTCTAACGACAATAGAAAAAAGGTTAATTAATAAACAAGCTGTCTGTAAAAGGACAGCTTTTGTTTTCAATGATACTTTGAAAATAAATAACTAAGTTGTAACTTTAGAAAACCTAATTTTTAAACTTATTATAATTATGATTAGAAACACAGAAAAAACACTTTCTGAAGTAATGAATATACTTAAAGATCGTGGTTATACCGAAGATTTTAATTTATTAGAAGTAAAAAAGTCATATATAAAAAATGGAAAACCCGTAGATATCAATGACCTAGTTATTGATAAAGTTTATCGTTTTTCAGGATCAAACGATGTGGGTGATGAAGCTATTCTATATGCAATGCACAATAGTAAAGATGGTGCAAAAGGTGTATTTGTTAATGGTTATGGATTATATGTCGATGAAGAGGCTACGGCAATCATTGATAAAATAACTTTTCAAGAAATTGATGATGAAGATTGGACTATTACCAATTTATAAAAGTCGTTAATATATTTTAAAGCATCTACCTCAAATAATAAAATATCAAGGTAGATTCTTTTCTATTTCAAATTCTTTATAAAATCGGCATTTACCTTAAAAAAGTCGTCAACTAAAACGCTGGCACCTTCTAAATTTTGCAGTTTTGAGTTTTCACTGTTGTATCCCAAACAATAAATTCCGGCAGCACAAGCAGCTTTCACTCCATTTGTACTGTCTTCAATTACAATACACTCTTCAATTTTATTTTTAGATAACGAAGCCGCATGTATAAAAATCGTAGGATCGGGTTTTGACTTCACAAAATCCTCGCCACTTACTTTATGCGTAAAATAATCGTTCAAATTAAATCGATTAAAAACGCGGCTAATAGTACTTTTAGAAGCCGATGATGCCAAAATCAATTCTACATCACTCGCATGTAGATCTTTAATCAAATTTTCAACTCCGGCAATCAGTTCCAAATCGGGTTTTGTATCAAAAGCATCATTAAAAAGAGAACGTTTTCTCTGTATTAAATCTTCTACTTCATGATCCAATCCAAACTGGTCTTTTATTTTTTGAAACACATTTCTTGTCGAATTTCCTGTAAAAGTGGCATATAATTCTTCCGAAACATCAATTCCTAATTCTTCAAAATGCTTAAAATAAGCGTACTTATGTACAGGTTCTGTATCAACAATCACCCCGTCCATATCAAAAATAACGGTTTTAACCATAATTATCAAACGTTTATGCAAAGGTACGCAAAGCTATCGTAAAAAAAGTATTTCACAACCAACATATAAATTGTAACTTTGTAGGCTTATTTAAATAAAAGAATGCGTTTACACAGAAATTTGGTTTTTGCAGTTATTGACTCTCTTTTAAGTATATTTAACGATGGTGAATATGCCGATAAAGAAGTTGCAAAAGCTTTAAAAAGAGATCCTCGCTGGGGTGCAAAAGACCGCAAGTTTGTTGCCGAAACTATATACGAAATTGTTCGTTGGAAAAGGCTGTACACTGAAATTGCCGAAGTTAAAGATCCTTTTACCCGTGAAGATATTTGGCGAACCTTTGCCGTTTGGGCAGTTTTGCGCGGTATTACCCTACCCGATTGGAAATATTTTGAAAATACACCGGTTCGTAGAATCAAAGGAAAATTCGACGAGCTTTCTAAAATTAGAAAATACCGTGAATCTATTCCTGATTGGATGGATGAATTGGGTGTGAAAGAATTAGGCGAAGAAGTTTGGACGAAGGAATTAGCTGCACAAAACCAGCAGGCAAATGTTGTTTTAAGAGTTAATACATTGAAAACAACGAAACAGCAATTGCGTGCACAGTTAATGGATTTAGATATTGAAACAGAATTTCACGATAAATATCCAGATGCTTTAATTTTGAAAGAACGCGCAAACGTTTTTATGACTCCGCTTTTTAAGGAAGGTTTTTTTGAAGTGCAAGATGCCTCTTCACAAAAAGTCGTTCCTTTATTAGATGTTCAGCCGGGAATGCGTGTTGTTGATACATGTGCAGGTGCAGGTGGAAAAACTTTGCATATTGCGGCTAAAATGGAAAATAAAGGGCAGATTATTGCCATGGATTTATATGAAAGTAAACAAAAACAGTTAAAGATCCGTGCCAAGCGTAACGGAGTTTTTAATGTGGAATACCGCATTATAGATTCAACCAAAGTAATAAAAAAATTACACGATAAGGCAGACCGTGTGTTAATTGATGCTCCTTGTTCGGGCTTGGGTGTTTTAAAACGTAATCCGGACAGTAAATGGAAGCTACAACCTGAGTTTATCGAAAATATAAAACAAACACAGCAAGAAGTTTTAGAAAATTATTCTAAAATGGTAAAAGTGGGCGGAAAATTGGTATACGCAACCTGTTCTATTCTGCCATCGGAAAACGAAAAACAAATTAACCATTTCTTAAAAACCGATTTTGGTAAAAACTTTAAGTTTGTAACAGACGAAAAAGTATTGGCATCGCAATCTGGTTTCGATGGTTTCTACATGTGTTTAATGGAACGTATAAAATAATTTTATTATGAAAAAAAATATCTTTTTATTTTTATCTTTTATTGCGTTTACGCAATTATTTGGGCAAACAATTCCGGCATACTATAGCAGTATTGATTTTACTTTAACAGGCGTACCTTTAAAAAATCAGTTAGCTACTTTAATTACAAATACTCATACAAATGAGTTAACCTATGGTGAATTGTGGAATGCATTAAAAATAGTTGATGAAGATCCTGCAAATAATAGTAATGTAGCTCTTATATATGGTTGGCCAAATACAACTACCGGTCAACATGCCATAACAAGATCTAAAAACAGTAACGGTGGTAATAGTGGTGATTGGAACAGAGAGCATACCTATGCAAAATCTTTAGGAACACCAAACTTACAAGAACAAGGTCCGGGAGCAGATGCCCATCATCTACGAGCAAGCGATGTGCAATGGAATAACAACCGAGGAAGCAAAAAATTTGCAGCAGGAAGTGGAAATTCTGGTAATGTAGGATCTAATTGGTATCCAGGTGATAATTGGAAAGGTGATGTAGCTAGAATGATGATGTATATGTATGTAAGATATGGAACAAGATGCTTACCTGGAAATGTAGGTGTTGGTTCTACAGCAGGAACTCCAGATGGTATGATTGATTTATTTTTGCAATGGAATGTAGAAGATCCTGTTTCTCAAGTTGAAATTCAAAGAAATAATTATTTAGGAGGAAACGGAACATATGCCCAAGGAAATAGAAATCCATTCATAGATAACCCTTATCTTGCAACTATAATTTGGGGAGGTACTCCAGCAGAAGATAAATGGGGATTATTAAGTACAAATAAAGCTGAATTGGTTGAGTTTAACGTGTATCCTAATCCGGCACCAAAAAACACCATTTATATTTCCACTAAAGAAAGAATTGATTTAATTACTGTTTATAATTTAGAAGGAAAGTTAATTAAGAAAGTATCAAACCCTCAATTTAATGATGAAGTTTTCACTATTAATCATTTAAAAAGCGGAATTTATATTCTTAAACTAAAAAGTGGTAAGAAGTCAACTACAAAGAAATTTATAGTTAAATAAAAAACTCCGATCGGCTGATCGGAGTTTTTTAATTTATTGGATAACCTTTATCTATCCAATCTACTTTAATATTTTTAGGTATGTTTAAAAGTTTTGCGTTTTTATATCCTAAGTCCATCAACATTTTGAATGCTGGGCGAATATTTGGGCATTTATCAAACGGACAACAACCGCAATACAAAACAACCTCTTTGTCTTTAGGAATCTTTTTTAAGTATTGTTTCAGCGTTTCTAAATTCTTAGTGTCTTTAGCTGCACCTGCATTGAAAGAACTCTTTATAACAGCATCAGGACCAATGTTAATAACAAATGTACTCTTCATTTTATTCTGCCGAATTTTATCTGATAATACTTTTGTTTCCATTAACTGTTTCGGTGTCCAAACATCGGTAAAACTTTGAGCCGATATTCCGTTTAAAAATCCAAAAAACAATATAAACAATAAGACTACTTTTTTCATATTGATAAAATTAATCACGCATACTGTCGAAAAATTCTTCGTTTGATTTGGTGTTTTTGATTCGATCATGAATAAAGGTAATTGCTTCAACCGGATTCATATCGGCTAAAATATTACGTAAAACCACCATCTTGCTGTTTGTGTATCGATCTTGTAATAAATCGTCGCGACGGGTTGATGATGAAGTTAAATCAACAGCAGGGAAAATACGTTTATTCGCAATTTTACGATCTAACTGCAATTCCATATTACCTGTTCCTTTAAATTCTTCGAAAATAACATCGTCCATTTTAGATCCAGTATCGGTTAAAGCCGTAGCAATAATAGTCAACGATCCGCCATTTTCAATGTTACGTGCTGCTCCAAAAAAACGTTTAGGTTTTTGCAACGCATTGGCATCAACACCACCAGACAACACTCTACCCGATGCCGGCTGAACCGTGTTATAAGCACGTGCTAAACGTGTAATAGAATCTAACAAAATAACAACATCGTGCCCGCATTCTACCAAACGTTTGGCTTTTTCCAAAACCATATCGGCTAATTCTACGTGGTAACGCGCTTCTTCGTCAAACGTAGATGCTACAACCTCTGCACGAACATTACGCTGCATATCGGTAACCTCTTCCGGGCGTTCATCGATCAACAAAACAATCTGATAAACTTCCGGGTGATTATCTGCAATTGCATTGGCAATTTCCTTCAACATCATGGTTTTACCGGTTTTCGGCTGTGCCACAATCATACCGCGCTGCCCCTTACCTATTGGCGCAAACAGATCGATAATACGTGTAGAAAGCTTGGAATTATTACCCGATAAATTGAATTTATCTTTAGGAAAAAGCGGTGTTAAATGCTCGAAAGAAGGACGATCGCGCACCTCATCAGGCTCATGCCCGTTGATTTTTGTGATGCGAACCAGCGGAAAATGTTGCTCATTTCCTTTTGGCGGACGAACAATTCCTTTAATGGTATCTCCCTTTTTTAAACCAAACAAACGAATTTGCGATTGCGAAATATACACATCGTCTGGTGATTTTCGGTAATTATAGTCCGATGAACGTAAATATCCGTGCGAACCGCCGTCTTTTGGAACTTCTAAAACACCTTCGCATTCTATAATTCCTTCAAATTCGTAATCAGGGTCGCGGAAATTTTGCTTTTTCTGATTTTGATTTGGGTTTTGATTTTTATTTCTGTTTTGGTTTGGATTCTGAACTTGTTTTTCAGCCACCACAACAATTTCTTCCGCAGGAACTTCGGCAACAAAATCGTTATCAGCTTTTATTGGCTCTGCTTGAACCTGTGGCTGATTGGTTGTTTTGTTACGTTGGTTTTGATTTTTATTCTGAGGTTTGCGTTGCTTTTCGGCAGAAGGATTTTGAGGTGTTGCAGTTTTAACTTCTTCTGCAACAGGTTGCGGATTTTCAGGTAAAGAAGGCTGTTCTGTTTGCTCTTCAGCTGCATTGTGAATACGCTTTCTTTTTTCCTTTTTTTCAGTAGGCTGGTTGGTTGCCGCAGCTTCTTCTTTTACAGGAGTTTCTGTTTTAGGCTGATTCTTCTGAAATTCATCTTGCAATTTTAAAATAGTGTCAATTAATTCATCTTTTTTAAGATTGAGCTTTTCCACACCAATTTTCTTAGCTATTTCTTTAAGTTCGGGCAATTTCATACCCTTTAACACATTTTTGTCAAACATAAATTATGACGTTGTTGTTAGATATTATTATTGTGATTTTTCTTAAGAGAAGGATATCTGTTAAGGATAGAAAGCTCGAACAATGAAGAAGTTACGATTTTCTAATGCAATATTACAATTTTTTTTTAAATATCAATGTTTTTTAATGAAATTTAGTGTTACTTTTGTAATCAAATAAATAGTAATGATTCAGAGAATACAATCGGTTTATTTAGCATTGGCATTTATTATCGCAGGACCTTTATCTCTAATTTTTCCTTTATGGAAAGATGCAAACGGGATAGATTACCATGTTGGGCAAAGTACCTTATACACGTTGATGTTTGGTGCAAGTGCTGCTTTAAGTGTTATTTCGATTTTCTCTTATAAAAAAAGACAAACTCAATTTGTGTATAACAGGTTGAACATGATATTGAACTTTATATTACTAGGATTATTTGTGTATCAATCGCTAAATTTATCTGGAGAAACTTTAGTTTCAGAGAAGGGTATTGGGATGTTTCTTCCTATCGGATCTATCATTTTGCTGGCATTAGCCAACAAAGCCATAAAGAAGGACGAAGATCTTGTAAAATCTGCAGATCGTATACGATAAACCTTTCATCTTAGTTTATTAGTGCGTTAAAAAATCCGACCAATGGTCGGATTTTTTTGTGAGTATAGTTTTAGTTTTTATAATAATATAAAAAACGATATCCGCCAGCATAAACATTGCCGTACTGAATAATTTCAGGATAATGATCTTGTCTAACTTTGAATTGAACGTTTGAAGGTGGAACAACTAAACTATTTTGATTTTGGGATTTCATTACAAATGTTGCATGTGTATTAATATACATGTTATGAGTAAAGTATCCATCTAAAAGCTCCAATAAACCATCATAGCTGCTATTATAAATTTCTGAACTAAATAAAGCCAGATATTGCATTTTAGTATTAATAGGCAATAAATTTCTTTCGGGATTGTATACATTTTTAGGTGTAGTATATTCTATATTTCCTACCTTGATAATATTATATTCGTTCGTCTGTGCTTGATTTAAAAAATACTGTTCTGTTTCAGGTGTATAGTTTAATGATTGACTAATAACTTGTTCATCATTTACATAAAAATCCACTTTAACATTATTTAATTCATTTTCATTATTGTAATCATGATCAAATACAAATTTAAATTTATTAGAATACCAATCGTGTTTATTCACTTCAACTGTTCTAATATCAACAAATCCATTCTTTGCATAACTAAAAGACTGTTTAACCTCCATTAAAGAAGGATTTACAGGTGTTGTTTTAGTTTCATACTTATGAGTCATACCTGGTAAATTAGGCGAATAATTAGAATAATCCGCGTAATAGTACATCTTCATAGAATCTAATTTTACATTCGTTGAAGTTGGTGTTGATAAAGTTTCTCCCACGCCCATTGCCTGCGTATTATCTATATTTTGAAATTCTACCGTATAGTTTTCTACAATTTCTGCATCATCATTATTACAGCTAAATAATAAAAACGAAAAGAATGCGACTGATAAGTATTTGTTTTTCATAAGATTGTTATTTTAAAACATAAATATAAACAAAAAACCTCAAACATTGCTGCTTGAGGTTTTTCGCATTTATGAAAAATCTATTACTTTACTTCTTCGTAATCTACATCTTGTGTAGCATCGCCACCGTCTTGGTTTGGTTGTGCTTGTTGTGCACCACCTTGCTGACCGTCTGCTTGTGCTTTGTACATTTCTTCTGAAGCTGCTTTCCAAGCTTCGTTGATTTTGTCTAAAGCTGGTTGAATTGTTTCTACATTACGCGTTTCGTATGCTTTTTTCAATTCTTCCAATGCACCTTCGATGTTTGATTTATTAGCGTCTGACAATTTATCGCCAAACTCTTTCAATTGTTTTTCGGTTTGGAAAATCATTCCGTCTGCCTCATTCAATTTATCAGCCGTTTCTTTCACTTTTTTATCTGCTTCTGCATTAGCTTCTGCTTCCTGCTTCATTTTTTCGATTTCTTCTGGAGTTAAACCTGAAGAAGCTTCGATACGGATATCGTGCGATTTTCCTGTTCCTTTATCGGTTGCCGATACTTTAATGATACCGTTTGCATCAATATCAAAAGTCACTTCAATTTGTGGCACCCCTCTTTGTGCTGGTGGGATTCCGTCTAAGTGAAAACGACCAATTGTTTTGTTGTCGTTTGCCATTGGGCGCTCACCTTGCAATACGTGAATTTCTACACTTGGTTGGTTATCTACCGCTGTAGAAAACACTTGCGATTTTTTGGTTGGAATGGTTGTGTTCGATTCGATTAACTTTGTAAAAACACCACCCATAGTTTCAATTCCTAATGATAAAGGTGTAACGTCTAATAACAATACGTCTTTCACATCACCAGTTAAAACTCCACCTTGAATTGCAGCTCCTAAAGCAACAACTTCGTCAGGATTTACTCCTTTTGATGGTTTTTTACCGAAGAATTTCTCTACTTGTTCCTGAATTACCGGAATACGTGTTGATCCACCTACCAAGATTACCTCATCGATATCAGAGATTGATAAACCTGCATCTTTCAATGCTTTTTCACAAGGTTTCATTGAACGTTGTACTAAATCGTCTGCCAATTGCTCGAATTTTGCACGAGTTAACGTTTGCACTAAGTGTTTTGGTCCTGTAGCTGTAGCTGTTACATACGGCAAGTTGATTTCAGTTTGAGCTGAAGATGACAATTCAATTTTTGCTTTCTCTGCAGCTTCTTTTAAACGTTGTAATGCCATTGGATCCTGACGTAAATCTACACCTTCTGCACTATTAAATTCGTTTGCTAACCAATTAATGATTACTTGGTCAAAATCGTCACCACCTAAATGTGTATCTCCGTTTGTTGATAATACTTCGAAAACTCCATCACCTAATTCTAAGATCGAGATATCAAACGTACCACCACCTAAATCGTAAACCGCAATTTTCTTGTCTTGTCCGCCTTTATCTAAACCGTAAGCTAACGCAGCAGCAGTAGGCTCGTTGATAATACGCATAACTTCTAAACCAGCAATTTGTCCGGCTTCTTTAGTCGCCTGACGTTGTGCATCGTTAAAATATGCCGGAACCGTAATAACCGCTTGTGTAACTGTTTGTCCTAAATAATCTTCGGCAGTTTTTTTCATTTTTTGAAGCGTCATTGCCGATAATTCTTGCGGAGTGTACAAACGACCGTCGATATCAACACGTGGCGTATCGTTATCACCTTTAACTACTTTATAAGCAGTGTGATCTAATTCTTTCTGAACTTCAGAGAATTTCTCACCCATAAAACGTTTAATAGACGCTATGGTTTTTGTAGGGTTTGTTACCGCCTGGCGTTTTGCAGGATCACCTACTTTAATTTCTCCACCTTCAACAAAGGCAATTACAGATGGCGTTGTTCTTTTACCTTCTGCATTTGGAATAACCACAGCTTCGTTACCTTCCATTACAGCAACACAAGAGTTGGTAGTTCCTAAGTCAATTCCAATTATTTTACTCATATCTTTTTATATATTTTATTTTGTATTTATTGTTTTTGTGATTTGTTCACGGTTTCTAATAGTCAATTGTTGTGCCTAACTTAAAAAGCATAAAAAAATGTCAGAAAAAGTAACTTTTCTGACATTTTAAACTTGTTTATTATATTTATTTATGACAAACTGACACAATTATTACTTAATAATTATTTTATGTGACTTAATAATTTCATCATTACGATAAAACGAAATAGCATAAACACCTGCTGCAACGTTTATTGAAACCTCATTTTTTTGTTGGATAATTTTATCTTCGTAGATTTTTCTCCCCGATTCATCGTATATTTTGTAAGTGGTTCCAAACAAATATCCGTCAACTTCAATTATAAATTGACCATTAGAAGGATTTGGATAAATAGCAAAACGTAAATTAGGTGCGGTACCAGTACCTGGCTGTTCTATTTCGTCTTCATTAATTTCAGCATTTGAAACCAAAATAACAAAACCCTCAACTTGTTTATTTTCATCTTTTTTGAACAGTACGTTATATTCGGGTATTTCCATTTCATTAATATATGCTCTTGCTCCATTTTCACCAACACCGTCATTATAGATTCCACTAGTTACAATATAATTTCCTTTTTGATCTAAACCATAGAAAGATGTTTTAGCTTCACTTCGAGCTATATGTAGTTTTTTTAATTCTTTATCATTAAACATAATAATACCTTGCTGAGTATTAATAATACCTTGCTGGCTATTACCAGGTATAAAATCAAGTTCGTCACCATTTTCTAATACAATTTTATTTGTACCACCCACTGTTGCGTATTTCATACCTTCTTTATAGTAAAACTTTCCTATTCCACCATTTTGTATTGTTTTTATCCATTTTAAATTTCCACTTAAGTCATATTTACCTATAAAAGAAAGAAATGAGTGTCCATTTTGATATTTTGGCGATTCATAAAGCATTTCTTTTCCGTTGATATTTAAATTTTTTTCACCTAAAAACGCAGCACCAATATACAAGTTATCCTTTGTGTCAATTAACATCCCTCTTGCATCATTAAAATCAGTCTTTTTACCCCAAACATAATTTCCATCTTTGTCTATTTTTACAATAAATCCAGAGACATCAGGAACGCTGGGAAAAAGATAATCAGATTTTACGGTATATTTTTTTTTAATTGGATCTAAATTGAGTGTCCCTTTAAATTGCTCTGTAAGATAAATGTTGTTATTTTTATCTAAATCAAATTCTAACATCCAAGCAGCTGTATCAGAATCTAAAACAAAATGCTGAAGAACTTTAAAACTTTTAGAATACTTTACATAAAATGCTGTTTCTTGATAATCTACATGATAATTATTTGATCTGTTTTTACCATCAAAATTAATACTACCTTTAAAATTACCGCTAATATGGAAATTACCTTCTTTGTCAATGATAAATTTTTCAACAAAAATATGATCTAAACCACCATTTTCAATAAATAAAACATTATCAATCCTTTTAAATCTACCATTCAAATCATATTGGGAAACAAACACACTTTGATAATCATCAGAATATATTTTATAATCAGGTTTATTAAAATTTGGAGCTCCTACTCTATCTTGAAACAATTTATTTATAATGTAAATAGTGTTTCCTTCTATCTTAACATACAGTGGGTAAAGTAAGTGGTTTCTGTCATTAGGTAGAGCTTTTACCCATAATAATTCACCATTTGTGTTATATTTAGCAATACCAAAAGAATGTTCTTGTTGCTTAGTTGTGGGATTGATATAGTAATATTCGTTTGATGAATTTATATCGAAATCAAATCCTTTTTCAAAAGTTCCAACAAAGTACAGATTTTTCTCACCGTCAAATTGCCATGAATTTCCATTATGTATAGGTTGCTCATAATTGTCATACCACTCTAAATTAGGTTGCGCAAACAAACCGTTAATAAAAAAGCAGTAAATAAAAATTAAAAGTATCTTTTTTATCATAATTTACAGTTTTTAATAATTAAAAATCAATTATTTCTGTGAAATTTAAGAAATTTATTTTAAAATAACAATATTAAAAATAACTTATTGTTATTCCGTATCTTCGCTTTATTAATTGTTTGATTTTTATGGAATGTATTTCGGTTTTTGATATGTTAAAAATTGGCGTTGGCCCATCGAGTTCCCACACTTTAGGACCTTGGAGAGCCGCCGAACGCTTTATTGCCGAATTAAAAGAGTTAAATATTTTTGATAAAACAGAACGTGTTACTGTTGATTTGTACGGATCGCTTTCGTTAACCGGAATTGGGCATGCTACCGATTTGGCTGTTATGTTGGGTTTAAGCGGTGCCGATCCCGAATATGTTCCTATTGATGATATCTCCGGAATTATCGATCAAATCAAGCAAACAAATACCTTAAACCTGGGCAATGCTGTTCAAATACAGTTTAACCCAAGCGAAAACATTGTTTTCAATAAAAACTTTTTACCTTTTCATGCCAACGGTTTGTCGTTCACGGCGTTTTACGAAGGCGAAGAATATGTATCAACCTTCTACTCTATCGGTGGCGGATTCGTTGTAAAAGAAGAATCGGCAGCAAATACAGAAAAAGACGAAATTAAAGCGACTTTCCCTTTTCCTATTGATAAAGCCGATGAACTTTTGGCATTCTGCAAACAAGAAAATAAATCGATATCGGAATTAGTTTACGAAAACGAATTATCGTTACGATCTCCCGAAGAAATAGATCGTGAATTAATGCGCATCTGGAACACCATGTTAGAGTGTATCTATATTGGCTGCCATACCGAAGGAACACTTCCAGGCGGATTGAACGTTCGCCGACGTGCTTATGATACCTACCAAAAATTAAAAGGAGATTTACCTTATAACAATCCGCAAGAATGGCTGCAAACCATTCGTAAAACAAAAGTTTATTTCCGTCAGATTTTAAAATGGGTAAGCTGTTTTGCTTTGTCGGTAAACGAAGTAAACGCTTCGTTAGGTCGCGTGGTTACTGCACCAACCAACGGAAGTGCTGGTGTAATACCTGCCGTTTTAATGTATTATTTAACCATTGAAAACCACAAAGCGGGCGATAAAGAAATTAAACAGTTTTTAATGGTTGCCGGCGAAATTGGTTCGATCTTTAAAAAAGGAGCAACTATTTCTGCTGCAATGGGCGGTTGTCAGGCCGAAATTGGCGTATCATCTGCAATGGCTGCTGCGGCATTGTGCGAATTAATGGGTGGAACACCCGAACAAGTTACCGTTGCTGCCGAAATTGCTATGGAACATCATTTAGGTTTAACGTGCGACCCAATTGGCGGTTTGGTACAGATTCCGTGTATTGAACGCAACACTATGGGAGCAATTAAAGCGATTAACGCTGCCGAATTGGCGTTAGATACCGATCCTAAAAACGTAAAAGTTCCGTTAGATAAAGTGGTAAATACGATGTGGCAAACTGCACAAGACATGAACAACAAATACAAAGAAACGTCAGAAGGTGGTTTGGCAATTACCGTTAATATGGCTGATTGTTAATTTAGATTATGAAAAAGCTTATTGTATTATTTGTATTCGCAACTTTGTCGGTTAACGCCCAACGCAAATACATTTCTACCCCAACCGTTGCGTATAACAACGAAAAAGGATCAAAAGCTGTTGGCATTTTTCTACGTGGTGCATCAATTGATTCGTATGAGTTTCTTCAGGACAAATACGTTTATAAAGTTTACACACCGCATACCGAAACCATTTATATTACCGATACTTACAATGTAAAAGATCATTTAAACGCAAAAGATGATTACGAAAAATCACCGGCTATCATTATAGAAAACGACGGTTATTACGGATCACCTCATTTATTTACTACAGTTGCAAGTCTTAAAATTCGGGAATTACCTAATAGTTCGTCTGCTGTTGTTGGAAATCTGTTAAACGGAACACCTGTGCCCATTTATTATTATCCTTACAACACAGAATCTTGGATTCCGGTGCAGATTGATGATAAAAAAGGATTCATTCCTGTGAAATATGTTGGCAAACGACCAGATTTAGCCGATTTAAAAAATCAGTACAAAAAAGCACAAACTTTAGAAGATCAAAAGAAATTTGCCGAACGTATTTTAGAATTGGGTTGGAACAGCAATCCCGAAGAAAACGAAGCGGCTTTGCGTTTGTATGCCGAATTTGCTTCGAAAAATAATCAGCCGGACGTTGCCGAAATTTGTTTACTGCAAGCCGATGTTCTAAAAAATATTCCGAAAGATGATTTTAACCTTCCGATTAAATTACAAAAGGAAAAGCAATTTGGTTTTACAATAAACAATGAAGTTGAACCTGAAAACGGATTTAAAAAATCGTTCTTGGAAACTAATTTAGGAAAGATTAAAGATCAATACACCAATTTGGATGATTGCGGTTTGGGTGATTATGAAACCA
>CAMLFV010000037.1 GCA_946479395.1 uncultured Flavobacterium sp.
AGTTAGTTACTATTACAGCAGTACCTGCTGTAGCGTAATTGATCAATGCTAACTAACTTTTGATCCGCATAACATAAAAATGATTAACGTGCTTTTTGATTATTACTATAAAAAATTTATTGTTGAAGGGAAAGTAGCGGATACCAGCATGGAACTATAATATGTTGGTAAGAATTTTGTATCATGATTAACCACAGGTTAAATTATGAAAAAAATTTTTGTTGTTTTTATTTTATTATTTATGATGTCTTGTAACAGGAAGCCACAAGACGCATCTGAACAATATTTTGACGGTATTAAAAGTGAAGTTACTGATAAATTTGGAGTTAACAGTTACTTTGCGGGTTTAACGGTTACCGAAAGTGCCCAAGGAACTGTTATAAGTGTGCTTCATTGCAGTAATCCACAGAATTTAGAAACCAATTGTTATGTTTATGCAAACGGTGTGTGGAAAGAAATGTACAAACAACCTTTAAAGGCTTTACCAAATATTAAACCTGAAAATTTTCTGTTTAAGTTAGATGAAAAGATTGATTCTTACACTTTGTCGAAAGTAGTTAAAAGTGCCCAAAAAGATATTAGAGACCGAATTCATGTAAACGATTTAAAATTGTATCAAATGGCAGTGCGTCCGCCTAAATCGGGCGATGTATCATCTATGCACTATCAGGTAACAATAAAATCTGATTCTTTGCAACGCGATTTTTACTATCGCTACAATATCGACGGAACTTTGTACGATGCCGAACTAAACAATACCGAATAAAAACGTCACTTAACAAACTAATTATCATCCTAAAAAATTAAGCTTAACAATTGCATTAAAAATTGATGTTTAAAACACACAAATAAACCATAAATTAAATATTTTGTATATTTGTATTCTAAAAACAAATGATTTAAAAAAAAAATAAATGTATCTTTTAACAAAATAAATGAGCGTAACTACCGTTTATCGTGCGGAGCAATTTTTTTTGGATCTTTGATGTGCATTTAAATTTTAGACAAAATTTTTAAGGCACTCAATAACAATTATAATATATTTGTGAACTTTTTATAACTAATCTTATGAAGTACGGACTTGTAAAGAAGACAGTAGATTTAGTGGAACAGTTTGAACAGGCAAACATAAACAACGATTATCCTGATACTGTTTCGGGCTTTAAAAGATGGATCGCTGATCATCAGCTTAAATCAACCTATACAGCTATCCCACAGTGGGAAGGTAAAGATAAAGGAAGGAGTCCTGAAAGTGTTATTAGTACCTTGTTGGTTCACATGAACAGGTTTGCTAAAAGTTATTCGCGTGCCGCTATCGCAGGATCGGAATTTTCTACGCAAGAAGATTTCATCTACCTGATCAATTTAAAAGCGTTCGGTGAAATGACCAAGATGGATCTTATTAAAAAAAATGTGCATGAAAAATCTGCCGGTATATTGATTATAAGCCGCTTAATTAATAACGGATGGGTTGTTCAGGAAGATTCAACTACCGATAAGCGTACCAAGATCATAAAGATTACCGACAAAGGAATTGAAGTTTTAGATCAACAAATGGACAAAATTCGTGAGGCTACCAAAATAGTTTGTGGCGATTTAAGCGAAACTGAAAAAATGCAGCTGATTAATCTGCTTAACAAACTTAACGACTTCCACATTCCTATCTACAACAATAATAACAACGTAGAAAAACTGTTGGAAGAAGCTACAAGTTTTAAAACGCAGCGCGAATACAGTTTATCAGAAAACGAGAAGTAGTACCAAATAATGCAAGTTTTAAGAACCAACTATTGTAAAGAATTAATTCGGGAAATTAAAGTGTATCAATAAAGGACCGCAGCTTATAACCTCATCATTAAAATGCAAAAATCAACTATACTGTACATAAATTTTGCTTCGCTCATTACCACTATACTTGTAAATTATCTTTTAAATTCAAGAATAATTAATGGTAATACAGTTAAAACTGTTTCTGACCGATACGAAAATATGTTTACACCTGCCGATTATGCATTTGGGATTTGGGGAGTTATTTATTTATTGCTTACCACCCATTTTATTTACTGTTTTTTCCTGTTAAAAAAGAATAGCGGTGAAGCCCAAATTATTAATAAGGTTGGATTATTATTTGCCGTTACCAGTTTAATAAATTGCTTGTGGATCTATTTTTGGTTGAACGATTTTATTGGCATCTGTTTATTGCTTATGATTGCTTTACTGTATGTATTAACCACCATGCTTACGAGAATTACACCCAAAAAAGAGCCTACCACGTTAACACAACTAATTACAACGACACCTTTTACACTGTATGGCGGATGGGTTTGTGTGGCTATGATAGCTAATGCCGCAGCATTTCTGGTAAAATTAGGATGGAAACACACCTTGGAAGATGAATTATGGACTATTTTACTGATTATTATTGCCGGTTTTATAAATATTTTGCTTAGCTGGAGGTACAGAGCGGTTGCTTTTGGACTTGCAGGTGCCTGGGGATTAAGTGCAGTTGCTTTAAATAATTTAGATAACAACTACACTGTTTCTGTTGTTGGCATACTTACTGCCACAGCAATTTTAAGCACCTGCTTTTATATTGGCACACGAAAATTAACTTCTAAACAATCTGCTTTAGAAACCAGCTAATTGTTCAATAACTTTTAAACAGATAAAAAAATTATCTTGCAAGGCGAATGCCGGTAAATTGCCATTTTAGGTGTGTTTGAAAAAAGTTTCGATAGGTTCTTCGGCTGTGACCAATTGGGGTTGCTACAGATGCGCCCTTTAACACCATTTGGTTTACCATGAATTTACCGTTATATTCGCCAACCGCACCGGGTTCTTTTTTATATCCGGGATAGGGAAGATAGGCCGAATTTGTCCACTCCCACCTTCTGCCCCAATTAAAATATTCAGATGCTGTTTCCCACTCCGCTTCGGTAGGCAGTCGCATTCCTTTCCATGCCGCAAAAGCAGACGCTTCAAAGAAATTAACGTGACATACATCATAATTCCAATCTATATCGGTAAGTCCCGAAAAATCATAATGCATCCATTTACCATCGATAAAATACCAATACATAGGCGCTTTTACTTGCTGTTGCTTTACCCATTCCCAACCTTCGGAATGCCAATATCTAAAATCACTGTATCCGCCGGCTTCCATAAATTGCAGGTATTCGGCATTAGTAACCAAGCGGTCTGCAATTTCAAAATCATTCAAAAAAACCTTATGTCTTCCCAACTCATTATCAAAACAAAAATCTGAACCGTTAAAGCCAATCTCGTATATTCCTTCTTTAACAGCAATCATTTTAACCGCTTTAGCATCAGCATATTTTGGTGTACCATTCTCTTTATAACCCGGAAACAACGGGTTGTGACCCAATATATATTTAATATCTGTAAGTAACAATTCCTGATGCTGCTGTTCGTGATTCAATCCCAATTGTAACAAAGGTTCAATAGCTGCAGTGTAAGAATTTCCAGTGAGGTAGCGGTTCATGTTATCATCTACATACTTTCTGTATTGATATACTTCAGCAACCGAAGGTCTGCTTAAATTGCCGCGATCGGTTCGAATAACCCTTGCCCCAACCGTTTCATAATAACTGTTGAAAACAAAATTAAACTGCGGATTGAACAATTGATATCCCGGTAAATGAGGCAACAGTATAAACGTTTCAAAAAACCAGGTAGTATGTCCTAGATGCCATTTTGGCGGACTAACATCTTCAATAGGCTGAACCACGTAATCTTCGGTTGCAAGCGGTTTACAAATTTCTTCTGAATGCTTACGGATTTGTACATATTTTTCTGCCAAATCCTGATTTTTGTTGGTATTGATATAAATAGTGTTGTTCATTTTAAATAGTTTAAACAGCCTGCCATACAGAATCTACAAACCAATTCTTTGTATCTGCAATTTGACCAATTATTTTAAAACCTGATTTAGATGCAAGAGCATCGATATCTTTTTGTTCGTACTTTTGCGAAATTTCCATATCAATCAGTTCATTTTCATTAAACAAAAACTGATGTTCGCCGACATTTACAGTCTGATTTACCAAACTTACCAAATAACTTTTGCAAGCGCCCGAAATTGGATCATAGTTTTGATAATGTTGAAATTTAGATAGATCAAAATCAGCATCCAATTCCCTATTAATACGTGCCAGCAAGTTCAGGTTAAAAGAAGCGGTTAGTCCGCGCGCATCGTTATAAGCATTTAATATGGTATGGGGATTTTTCTTCAAGTCAAAACCTGTGATCAGCAAATCGCCTTTGTTCAGTTTACTGCACAGTTCCATACAAAAGCGATATGCTTCGGTAACATCCATATTTCCTATATTTCCACCTAAAAACAAGAGTACCTTTCTTCTATCAGAGCCATCCATTGCATGCTGTAACATCTTAAAATAATCGCCTTCTAACAATTTAATATCCAGATCGGGAAGCTCTGCTTTCAGGTTTCTATTTAAAACAGACAAAATATTTCCTGAAATATCAATAGGCATATAAGTAAAATTTATTTTTGCGGCTGTAAGGTATTTTAAAAGATAAGTAGATTTTAAAGCATCACCCGCACCTAACTCTATAAGATCAAAAGGATTTCCGTCGATCATATACTCTGAAAGTTCAGATGTTTTGTTTTTAAAAATGTCCATTTCGCAGTCCGTAAGATAATATTCGGGCATTTCCATGATTTTTTGGAACAGTTTATCGCCCTTTTCATCATAAAAATATTTGGAGTGTAATTTTTTTTGCGGTTTACTTAAGCCAGTGATCACATCATTTAAAAATATGTCCTGATCTTTTTTGTTTATAATACTTTTTTGCAGAATTGAATCCATAGTTTTTTATTATTTAAACCACAACTACCCTGCCAGCTATCTTAAAACATCTTTTGAACGTTTGATTAAACGAAATTAAATAATTAAAAAGATGTAATTATAGTAAACACAACGCTTGTGACCCAATTGATTTATTAACTATTTAAAATTAAATTTTCTATGCTACTGTATAGAAATTCCTCGTTGCGGGGAAGTTATCGCAGCAACAAAAAAGATTTATCCAAGTTGAAATTTTAATCATTGAGAATGTTTTATTTAGCAAAAAAAATAGAATACTTATAACCAACTACTTATAATTAAAATTTTAAAAAAGAATATTTATATATTTTAATCTGCTTTAAATTTAAGGAATGGCATTATGTATGATTAACTGTAATGCACAAATACATCATTAATATTATGAGTAAGAAATTAAATATACAGTTTTTAGCCGTTGTACTTTTGGTAACCGGAGCTTTATCGTTAATCATTTACGCAGGCATTTAAACTTAAACAAACCAATTTGTAGTACTAAATAAAATCATATTAAATTTAACAAAATGAAAGAGGGAAGAATAAAATTTTTTAACGAATCAAAGGGATTCGGATTCATCGCAAACACAAACGGTAACGAAGATGTATTTGTCCATGCAACAGGACTAATTGATCAGGTAGCTCAAAATGATGAGGTTACTTTTGACATTGAGCGTGGTAAAAAAGGTTTTGTTGCTGTGAATGTGAAAAGAAGATAATATAATTTGTAAGCATTTATATAAATAGGAGTTGATATTATTTCTACGAATTTTCAGTGCCTCCAGAAGTTTTACTTCTTGGGGGCAATTGCATTATATTTGAATTTTTATTATCTTAAATATTGAATTTATAAGAATTTCATCAATAATTCTTTGCAAAAATAAAGTAAAAAAACCATCCTTACTATAGAATGGTTTTTATAGAAAATTTAAATACTGTAAATATTAATTTTCTTCAACCGCATCAAAATTAATATCATTATAAGCTGCCTTGGTAAGTGTTACATCGGCATCTTTTTCTTCGTTTAAGGTTTCTTCCAACAATGAAGCTACTTTATCTTCACCTAACGTTTTGGCAAAAGCAACCAATGTTCCGTACGATGCAATTTCGTAATGTTCGATTTTTTGAGAAGCAGAAATTATGGCAGCATCACGCACAGGTCCTGGTTCTGTTTCTTCCAAAATACCTTCACCCTCTTTAATCAAACCTTCCATAGCATCGCATTTCTTACCACGGTCTGATTCGCCTAAAATATCAAACACTTCCTTTAAACGTTCCACTTGTTTTTCAGTAACGGTTACGTGCTTTTCAATTGCTTTTTTAAGCTTGATACTACTGCTGTTATTCGCCATTTTAGGCAATGCTTTTAAAAGTGCCCGTTCGGCATAAATAATATCTTTTAGTTCGTCTATAAACAATTCCCTTAATCCTTCTGCGGCAGAACCTTTCGGTTTAACCATCGTTCCGTTTTCTGATTTTCCTGTGTCTTTGTTTTGTGCATTTTTCATAACTCTATTCTTTTTAATTTAACAATATTATATTCAATTTTAAAAACTTAATCAATAAACATTTTCCGTTGTTCCTTGGTTGGCAGGGGACAATTACCAGAAGCCAGTTTACGGCGGTTTTTGGCAATTAAATCATATATTTTATCGCGAAGAAATTTTGGAACAATCTTAAACACAACAGCCAATTTATACCAACTTCCTAACAACCTGCAAATCTTGATAACTGCATTAGATTTATCGTGGACTTCTCCGTTTGGTTCTATAAGATACAAGGTATTAAACCTTTTTAGCGGCAACTTTTTATCTGTAAGGAAATTTTGACCGAAGTTTCCCTGTAATGATGCAAAGTTGAAAATACCTTTATGGTCGTTTTGCATTACCCAGTTTACCCAGAAATTACAAAACCCGCATTCGCCGTCGTACAATAATATATAGGTTTCTTTCATAATATTTTTTCATTATAGTTCAATAATCCGTGTGCAAGCGATTTCCACTGCACTTTACTCACACCCACAATTCCCAACGCAGCAAAAACCATATTCCGAAGTTTCTTTGTTGTTTTTGATACCTTAAAATTCGGAACTTCGTTTCTTCCATGAACCGACAAATTGATTCTGGTATCATCACGGTACAACACAAACGTGTTTGATGCTTCTGCAGTAAAAAAATGATCAATTTCCGTTCCCGGTTTTGTAGGGTTATGTGCAGGTATCAACTGCATAACTAGTGCATCATCAAAAAAATCAGGCACCTTAAAAATGCGGTGTACACGTACGTAATCATGCCGTGCCGATATAATTTTTTGTAATCTGGAAAACCGAACTTTCATGAAACAATCTTCGGTTACCAATCCTTCCAAATTATTGCCGTTATTGTCCAACAATATAAAATCGGCGTTGGTCAGCGTGGCATAATGCGCCCAATTGTTCACATCTAGTAAGCGGTGTTTAATACTTTTATAAGCAATATCCGGATTATTCAGTTCCTTAATTTCCAAAGTGCTGTATGTATCGCTGCACTTCCCTACTTTCTGTATTGGAATTTGCTTTTTCAATTGTTCCGGAATCTTGTTAAACTCGTCATTATTCATAAGCTAAGTATTTTGGTTATTTATCATCAAATCTCGCTCGATGCTTATTTTTTTGTTTCAGACGGTACATACATACCTTTTTCTGTGTTAAACAGCTTACCGTTTAAACCGTCGATTATTTTACCTGAAAGATAATCAAGCGCTTTGTGCGGATTGTTATTTAAACTACCATTGCTTTCACTGATTGATTTACCTGTATCCATAACTTTTGTATTAGTTAAACAAATAGCATTGTAGTGGATTTATTTATCGTATAAGGATTTACAGCGTGTTTTTTTAATAATAACAAAATTGAAACCAACAATATTTTTTGATGATGAGAAAGAATGATAAATAAAATGAGTAGTTCACTATGAAAGATTGCATGAATTTACATTCTATCGTGATTGCATTATTTTTAACAATAGTAACAAAATACTCAAAATCAACCACTTAAAACAACAAGCAATCATATTTGTAAGTAATAGTTAAAATTGCAAATAGTTAATCTAACAATATCGAATTATATTACCAATAAACAAAACAAATGGTTAAAATAAACACATATTAAAAATAACTAGATAAATAATTCAATTAAAAACTATATTATCATAAAAACATATAATGAAAATAGTTCACAGAATGTATATTAAAACCACACTTATAGCCTTTTAAAATTCTACTGCTTTTTAATAATTCCTTACATATCAAAACATAAATAATATTGGAATATTGTTTGAATTAATTATACCAACTGATAATTAACAAAAAAATAAATTAAAATGAAAGAAAACGACATTAACCAACCTAATCGACAAGAAGACAAGCAAGACGATTTGTCGATCAACAAATCAGACGGAACCAACAAATTTCTTACAACCAATCAGGGTGTAAAAATCAACGATGATAACAGTTCCCTGAAAAGCGGAGAAAGAGGTCCATCGCTTTTAGAAGATTTTATCCTTCGAGAAAAAATCACCCATTTTGATCACGAGCGCATTCCGGAACGAATTGTACATGCAAGAGGATCGGGCGCTCATGGTTTTTTTGAAGTTACCAACCCTATTCCGCAGTTTACAAAAGCTGCATTTCTACAAAAAGTAGGGCAAAGAACACCTGTTTTTACCCGATTTTCTACTGTGGCAGGATCAAGAGGATCTACCGATTTAGCAAGAGATGTCCGCGGTTTTTCGGTAAAGTTTTATACCGAAGAAGGAATTTACGATTTTGTAGGCAACAATATGCCCGTATTTTTTATACAGGATGCGGCGAAATTTCCAGACCTTGTGCATGCAGTAAAACCCGAACCACACAATGAAATTCCGCAGGCAGCGTCGGCACACGATACTTTTTGGGATTTTATTTCGCTGATGCCCGAATCAATGCACATGATTATGTGGCTGATGAGCGACCGTGCTATTCCGCGCAGTTACCGCATGCAGGAAGGTTTTGGCGTGCACACCTTCAGATTCATCAACGCAGAAAACGAATCGCATTTTGTAAAGATTCATTGGAAACCAAAATTAGGAACACATGCGGTTGTTTGGGACGAAGCGCAGAAAATATCAGGAAACAATCCCGATTTTCACCGTCAGGATCTTTGGGAAGCTATAGAAGCAGGCAATTTTCCTGAATGGGAATTAGGTTTACAGATTATTCCGGAAGCAGATGAGCATAAATTCGATTTTGATCTGTTGGATCCAACTAAAATAGTTCCTGAAGAACTGGTTCCAATTACTATTGTAGGACGTATGGTTTTGAACAAAAACCCCGATAATTTCTTTGCAGAAACCGAACAGGTAGCTTTTCATCCGGGGCATATCGTTCCAGGAATCGATTTTACCAATGATCCATTGCTTCAGGGCAGATTGTTTTCGTACACAGATACACAACTTTCCCGATTAGGAAGCCCGAATTTTCATGAAATTCCTATCAATCGCAGCATCTCACCAACGCACAACAACCAGCGTGACGGACACATGCGACAAGAGATCAATAAAGGTCGCGTGAGTTATCATCCAAATTCGTTGGGTGGCGGCTGTCCTTATCAGGCAATGATTGCCGAAGGAGGATTTACAAGTTTTAACGAACGTATTGATGCACATAAAGTTCGTGCAAGAAGCAACAGCTTTAACGATCATTTTAGTCAGGCACGAATGTTTTACGAAAGTCAAACACCTACAGAACAACAGCACATGGTAAAAGCGTTGCGTTTTGAACTGGGTAAAGTAGAAACAACTGCAATCCGCGTGCGTATGCTGGGCTTGCTATCAAAAATAAACACAGAATTGGCAGAAAAGGTAGCCGAAGGTTTGGGAGCAAAAGTTCCTACACAACCAGAACAACCAATGAACCACGGTGTAGGTGCAGACAATGTTGGTGGTAACGAGCCGACAGAAATTTCAAAAAAAATAATTACGTCAGATGCTTTAAGCATGATTAAAAACCCTACGGTAAAACCAACCATTGCATCGCGTAAAATTGCTTTTATATGTAACCATGGCGTAAGTGAGGCTTCAGTTATGAAAATGAAAAAAGCATTGGTGGCAGAAGATGCCGAAGCATGTATCATTGGTCCGAACCTTGGCTTTGTATCTACTGCAGAAGGTGGTGAAATTGCCGTTAAATTCAGTTTTTTCACTTCATCATCGGTATTGTTTGATGCGGTTTATATACCAGATGGTAAAAATCAGGCAGCGTTGCAATCGGATCCCGATGTAATGGAATTTTTAAATGATGCCTACAGACACTGTAAAATCATTGGAACAGACGGCGACGGTATTGACCTGCTTTCTGCACCGCAATTTATGGCTAAAGGCGATGATTTAAAAGACGGTGGAATTATAACCAGCTCACATTCAGAAAAAAAACAATTTGAAACAGCCTTTATTGATGCCGTAAAAATGCACCGATTCTGGCAACGCGAAGAAGTATTAGGAACAAACAAATAAACCAAGAAATTATGAAAAATAACGAAAAAGAAAAAAGTACAGCTACTCCAACAAAAAACAGTAAGGAAGCTGTGGTGGAAGCAGCAAAAAATGCAGCAAACAACCTTAAGGAATTGTTTATTGACGCATTAAAAGATATTTACTGGGCAGAACAGGCTTTGGTAAAAGCTTTGCCAAAAATGGCTACAAATGCATCATCGCCAAAATTACAGTCAAGTATTTCGGATCACCGTGCCATGACCGAAAATCAGGTTGTTCGTTTAGAGCAGATTTTTAAACTTTTGAACGAGAAAGCCGAAGGTAAAAAATGCGAAGCACTTGCCGGACTTTTAAAAGAAGGCGACAATATGTTGGAAGAAACCGCTTACGGACCAGTTCGCGATGCGGCAATTATAGCAGCTTCGCAGAAAATTGAGCATTATGAAATGGCAACATACGGAACTCTTTTTGCCTTTGCAAAAGTTTTGGGCGAAAATGATGCAGCAAAATTGCTTCAGCAAACATTGGCAGAAGAATGCGAAGCCGATAAAATTTTGACAGATGTAGCAACCGGAAGCATAAATATGGATGCAGTACAAGCGTAAATTTAAAGTTATGAAAGCATCAAGATGGATCACTTATCCGGAATGTCAGCCCGATGAATCTGGCTTATACGTTGTAAATTGGAAAATAAACAATGTTTATATGACTGTTTTGTCATTTTTTGACAGAAATACCAAAAGATGGTACGATTCTAACGATCGCGAAAAATTAATAGAGGGCATCAATGCGTTTAATCCTTTCAAAGTAACACCGCATGTTTAACTTTAATGTAAAGACTCATGAAAAAGAACACCCTTTTAGCAATAGCAGCAATTTCTATACTTAGTCCGTTACTTATAGTAGCAGCCATTCATTATTTAAACGGCAGGCAAGGTAACCATACAAGCAGTATAATGCAGCGATAATAAAAGCACCTTCGGGTGCTTCTTTTGTTCAATAATAACGAGAACAATTATGAAAGACTTATTTTTTAAAGACTGGGAAAGCCTATACCACATACTAATTTGTGCAACGGTATCGTACATAACCTTATTTCTGTTTATTCGAATTTCGGGTAAAAGAACGTTAGCCAAGTTAAATACCTTTGATTTTGTAGTTTCGGTAACACTTGGTTCAACTTTATCGTCGATGATTTTATTGAAAGTAACGGTAACCGAAGGATTGGTTGCGTTAATAATCATAATTTCCCTGCAATATCTGTTGGCATTTCTTGCAAAAAAATCAGAAACTATGGAAAAAGCCATCAATTCTACACCCACCCTTCTGTTTTATAATGGCGAATTTTTACAAGAAGCCATGAAGAAAGAACTTATAACCGAAGAAGAAATTTATGCAGAAATACGGCAATACTGTATAGAACGTATTGAAGATGTTCGTGCAGTAGTAATGGAATTGAACGGAGAAATGACGGTTGTAAAGAAATCTGATTTTTTAAGTAAGCATACTTCGTTAAATGATATTGAAAAGGAATGATCTGTTAATGGTTGGATATAACCATGGTCTGCTTTTTGCAAGTATTTAGAAACCTAATGATCAATTGAAATTATTAAGATATGAATCAAATCAACCAAAATTCAGAAAAACCACAGTCCGATGTTTATGTTGAACTGTCTGCAGTGCAAAATCAAGTACAAAAAGGCATTATTTTTAGTGAAGTAAATTCGCTTAAGCAAGAGTGTGAAGTATTATATGAACCGCATGAAGCTATTTTAGGTGCCGGTATTTATTCTTTCGATTTATTTTACGAACCGGACATTACATTTGACGATGCCGAAACGAATAAAAAGTCGATTCAAGAAAAATCAAGTGATAAAATAATACTTAAACTAAAATAAACAATCGATTAATTAATAACAACATTTTAAAAAATAGAACAAGATGAACACTATACAATTTACAGAACAAGATTTTAAAGAAACACTGACAGGTTTTGTATTTACCATGAAATGTGAAGATGCAGAAAACAAAAAATTTGGTGTAGAAGCCTTACAACCCGATGGTTCGTACGAAGAAATAAACGTAGTAACCAAAGCTAAAAATGACACCTTTGAAATTCATGAGCAACCTTTTGTAGGTAGGGTAATTTATACTTAAAAATTTTATGAATTGGTTTTTAATAGTATAACTTTACCAAAACAAAAAAGCGATTCAAATTCTGAATCGCTATAGTTTTTTGTGTGGGTAACTTTCTTTTTATTAATTTCTTATTTTTGATTTGTAAACTAATTATTTACTGCAATTAGTATCATAATCCGAAAGGACTTTCAATGCCATTTTCTGAATTTCTCTTACTGTTTTATTATACAGATTAGTGAAACAAAAAAAAGCTATAGTTACAATTTACACATCGTGTTCATTTATCTTTTGCAAGCCACTCACAGCCGGTGCGGTAAGCAGTTTACCGTTTACGTTGAACCGGGAACCGTGGCATGGGCAGTCCCACGAAATTTCGGCACTGTTCCAACGCACCTCACATTTTGCATGCGGACAGGTGCTTTTAAGAATATATGTTTTTCCATTTACTTCCTTATAAACCGCATAATTTTCGTTTTCGTACTTAACAACCTTTGCATTTCCGGGATCTACTACCGCAAAAGATTCAATTCGCTCTGTAAAAAGTTTATCTTTTATAAAATCGGTTACAACAGTTGTCTGTTCTTTTACAAATTGGGTAAAACCTGCCACAGGCTTAATTCGTGCCGGGTTGAACAATTCTTCATAGCTACTTGAGCCCTTTAGTATTAAATCGCTGATAATTTTTGAAGGAAGGCTCCCGAACATCATACCGTTGCCCTAAAACCCGTTGCAACAAACACATTACAATTACTGCCGGGCAATACACCTATATAAGGAAACCCATCAACCGGCTCGTAGTACTGGCTTGACCACCTGTACATAACCTTATCTACATTAAAATTTGAACGAACGTAACTTTCAAGGTTTGAAAAGAATTCGCCCGTATCATCGGCATGTCCGGTTTTATGGTCTTCGCCACCGGCAATAAGCAGTTTAATACCGTTTTACCACATGTGTCCTATAGTAATGATAAGGATCTTGCAGATCATAACCCAGCATATCGGGATAATTATCATTGGTAATCGACCATCTTTTTGTTGATGAAAGCCACCAGTTCAAAAACCTGATGTGCAATACCCGACATAACAGAGTTGTAGGATTAGGAAATGTAGATGGCAGCTTATAAGCCATGAACCTACTCTTTGCCATCAGAACCATCCAGGAACGTACCAATTCTGATATGGGAGCTACCTTCTTATCCAGAACAACCATCAGCAATTCACTAACGGAACTGTACCTACTGTTCAAATATCTTCGTCCGAGGGCAATGGAAAAACAGGGGATTCATTCCTACGATGCCTGGGCTGCATCTATGCCCGAAAAACGACCGATTATGAGTTTTCAGTTGCAAACAACATCGTGGCAAAAGAACGCTTCAGATACTTCATTAAAGTACCGGAGCTGGCTAAGTTCTATTCCGAGATTACGGATTACAGAACCACAAAAGATATCGGTATTGACCGACCTAACAAAAACGAAGTCCTATATAACATACCTCCTACACCCGATCAGGAAGTGTTTATCAAAAAACTGATGAATTTTGCAAAGTCAGGCAACACTGAACTATTAGGCAGACCACCGTTAACGCAAAGCGAAGAAAAAGCAAAAATGCTGATTGCCACAGATTATGCCAGAAAAATGTCGTTAGATATGCGAATGGTAAGCCCGTTTTACGAAGACCATCCCGACAGTAAAGCATCACACTGCGCAGCAAACATTTCAAACTACTACAATCAGTTCAAGGCGCAGAAAGGAACACAGTTTGTGTTTTCCGATCTTGGAACCTACAAGCCCGGAGAATGGAACGTATATTCTGAGATCAAACGAAAGCTCGTCGAAGACCACAATATTCCCGCACACGAAGTCCGTTTCATACAGGAAGCAAAAAGCGATCGTCAAAGAAAAGAACTGATAAGAGCAATGAACGAAGGAACCATACGGGTATTGTTCGGTTCCACCAGTATGCTTGGAACCGGAGTACATGCTCAAAAAAGAGCTGTAGCCATCCATCATCTGGACACCCCTTGGAGGCCGAGTGATCTGGCACAAAGGGATGGCAGAGCAATACGCAAAGGCAACCAAATAGCAAAATTCTTTGCAGAGAACAAAGTCGATGTGATTATATATGCCGTTGAAAAATCACTTGATAGCTATAAATTCAACCTTTTATATAACAAACAGTTGTTTATAGACCAGCTGAAGAACAACAACCTTGGTAAACGGACAATCGACGAAGGCAGCATGGATGAAAAATCAGGTATGAATTTCTCTGAATACGTTGCGATACTCTCTGGAAATACAGACCTGCTTGATAAAGCAAAATTGGAAAAACAGATTGCGGGATTGGAAAGTGAAAAACAAGCGTTCAACCGTTCCAAGTACAGTGCAAAGTATAAATTGGAAGATTATGCCGCAGAACTGGAAAAAGTGCAATCCCGTTTTAAGCGAATGAGTCATGACTGGAAAAATCTATTAAAAAAGATCAAAAAGAATCCGGATAATACCATCGTAAACCTTATCAAACTTGATGGAATACCGCCAAACGCAGATATAAAACAAATTGGAACAAAACTAAATCAGCTATCCAACAAAACCCGAACAGGCGGTCAATATGAAGAAATAGGCAGTCTCTATGGTTTCAACCTGCTTATTAAAACAGAAGTCTCTGAAAAAGACGGGACGGACATCAAAATAAACCGTTTCTTTATTCAAGGAGAAGGAAACATCAAATATACCTACAACAACGGTATTATCGCTAAAGATGAAAAACTGGCAGCGTCAAACTTCTTAAATGCACTAGAAAAAATACCCAGCTACATTGAGCAGGAACAAAAGAAAATAACGGAAATAAACAAAGACCTGCCCGTACTTCAAGAACTAGTAAACAGCAAATGGTCAAAAGAAAACAGGTTATACGAACTCAAAACCGAGCTGGCATCTGTCGAACGTAAAATACAGCTATCAATTACACCAGAGGCAAAAGAAGAAATTAAGAAAGATGAAAAGGAAGAAGTTGCTCTAGAAGACACTTCAATCAAAAACAACAATCCGATCCGACAAAAAATGTAAAGCAGAAACTAAAAAAATTTTTAATTAATAAAAAAATCGACAATACACCTCTTGAAAACCTACAGTAAAAACATAAAAATGTTATTTTTGTATCCTTAAAAAAAATTAAAAAGAATATCATGCAAGAACTAATTGGAAAAATTAATGCTGAAATGGCTGCATTTAATGAAGATGCACAATTACAATCTGAAAAAGCAAACAAAGCAGCAGGAACAAGAGCCCGCAAATCAACTTTAAACCTTGAAAAGCTTTTAAAAGAGTTTCGTAAGGTATCTTTAGAAGAATCTAAGAAATAGTAAAAGCTCCAAATGGAGCTTTTATTATTTTAAGAAAGGTTATTATAGAAAAAATATCGCTTTATACTATTTTAAGAATTGAGATTATTGCAAGTTTCATACACAAACGTAACAAGTCTGTCTGTAAAAACTTTTATTAAAGCTCTCTATCTCTCTTCAGATCAAAGATAATACTGTTTTTATATTTCCTAATTACGTAAGATCAGAAAAAAATATTAGCTCTTTATCAGAAAATAAAGTGCTAATACTTTAATAATTCAATTTAAGACCTAAACCAAACCCCATATCACTGTCGTAATGCGTTCTCATGCTCATATTACGATTTAGAATATAGCTTAATTCACCCATAAACTCTTTATCAGTGTTAACCATAAAACCGGCACGAATTCGTTTAGAAACCGGTATATCTTCTCTCATTAATTGCAATCTAACATTTCCATCATGATAAACTTCTGCCTGTAAGTTAACCAACATCGGCAAGGTGTAAACAAATCCGGCACTTACTAAAGCTCGCTCATCTTTCGTATTTTTTTGACCAAAAAGGTTCTTTTCTACTTCATGATGCCCCATTTTTCGGTATCTCCAATCAAAACCTACAAATACTTGAAACCATTGATTGCGACCTAAAAAACGACCTAAATGAGTTTCAACTTCATAACCATGTGTATCATTATATCCTAGAGCCCATTCTGAAGTTAGTGCCCAACGTGCATTTTGAAACATCAACATTCCGTCATTTCCATTGGTTGCAAAATCGTTTTCAAACATAAAATGGGTCATATTACTTTCGTGCTGTAACATTTTATAGGCTTTTTCTTTATTTACTAATAATGGATTTTCATAATTCCCAACTTCGAAAACACGATTCATTCCGCCCATCATATGATATAAAATATGACAGTGAAAAAACCAATCACCTTCGGTATTCGCCTGAAATTCGATAGTATTGGTTTCCATCGGCATAATATCCAACACATTTTTTAACGGGGAATAAGCTCCGTTTTTGTTAATTACACGGAAATCAAAACCATGCAGATGCATTG
>CAMLFV010000038.1 GCA_946479395.1 uncultured Flavobacterium sp.
TTGATACTAATCAATTTAAATATTTTTAATTTAGAAAAATCTATTATCATAATTAAAATAAATCTTCGGCAGTAATACTTTTGTCATGTTTGGTGTAATCAACTGGACGTTTTGCAAAGAAATCGTCTAAACTGTTTGCAAAAATTTCTTCTTCAAACCAGATCATTGGCTGGTATTCTGCTTCTGAAATGTTGAATATTTTTTGTAATCCGATCTGACGCATACTGTCGTCTAATCTAAATTTCATGAAGTTTAAAAGATTCTTTTTAGAAATAGTTTCCAATTCGCCGTACTCAAAAATCCAATCTAAAATTTCACTTTCAATATCGATTGATTCTTTAACAATTTGATTGATTTCTTCAACCGTTGCTGTATCAAAATAATCAGGAAATTCTTCTTTGATTTTATTAATGATGTAGATACCTGCATTTGCGTGAATTTGTTCGTCTACCGATGTCCAGGCAATAATATTGCTCACATTTTTCATAGCACCTTTAAAGCGCGTGAACGATAAAATAATAGCAAACTGACTGAATAGCGAAACGTTTTCTATAAGTATGGTAAATAAAATCAGCGATTTTAAATAGTCTTTTTTGTCTTCGGCTTTTGAGTGTTTTAGGGCATCAGACAAATAATCGATACGTTTCTTAATTACCGGAATCTGTATAACGTTTTCAAAAGCATTGTTGTAACCTAAAACTTCTAACAAACGTGAATAAGCCTCTGAATGACGGAATTCGCACTCTGCAAACGTACTTCCCAATCCGTTAAATTCAGGCTTTGGCAAATGCGTATATAAATTGCCCCAGAACGTTTTTACGTTCACTTCGATCTGTGCAATTGCCAATAAACTGCGCTTAACAATTTCTTGTTCAATTGGCGATAAATGCGAATGAAAATCTTGAATGTCTGCTGTAAAATCTACTTCAGAATGTACCCAGAATGATTTATTAATAGCGTTTGTGAAGTCTAAAATCTCCGGATATTCAAATGGTTTGTAATTAACACGTTTGGTAAAAATGCTCATAACTAAATTTTTTTATATGTAAACAATAGAAGTAAATTTTGAAAGAAGGCATCCATATAAAAAGAAAGTTCTTAGCAATTTACTTTTAAGTGCGAAAGCAACGCTGTTTTTACAAGAGGTCTGACTCATAAGTTTCTCACTTATTTACAGTTGCGCAACAGTTCAAGGCTTACACTTGATTCTCTTAATCGTTGTAAAAATCTATTTCAAAATTATCGTATTTAATTTAATTTACAACTTCATTTTTGTCTTTTTTTAGCAATAAGTTATGAACAATTTTTGTTGATAATTAATTTTTTAAATTTTACCTAAATTTAAATCATTTCGTTTGGTAGGCTTAAAAATATTTTTATTTTTTGTAAACTTTTTGAATTTTATAAAATATTATGTTGTTGGTATTTAAGTTTTTAATTAAAATTATTTGCAAACTTTTTATTTTTTGTTGATTTTAGTTCTTGTTGATAACTTTTGATTTATTTTAATGTAAGTTGTGTTTTGTTAATTAAAAATATGTAATTTTATCAAAGAGATTCATCTGCAGAAAAAGCAAATTATTTAACTGTTTTTGAATTGATTAGAACAGAGAAAAATTAAAAAAATATAGTATGGAAATAGAGCCACAGGTTTTAGAAATGAAAAAAACATATACCAACGAAGAAGCGGTAAAAGCATCAACAGAATATTTTAAAGGCGATGTTTTGGCAGCAACGGTTTTTGTTAATAAGTATGCTTTGAAAGATTCTGAAGGGAATATTTATGAAAAAACGCCAGACGATATGCACCGCCGTATTGCATCTGAAATTGCTCGTGTAGAAGCAAAATATGCAAACCCAATGAGCGAAGAACAGCTTTTTGATCTGATTAAAAACTTTACTTACATAATTCCGCAAGGAAGTCCAATGACAGGAATCGGAAATCCGTTTCAAATTGCATCGTTATCAAATTGTTTCGTAATTGGTAACAATGGCGACAGCGATTCTTATGGTGGTATCATGAAGATCGATCAGGAACAAGTTCAGTTAATGAAGCGTCGCGGTGGAGTAGGGCATGACCTGTCGCACATTCGTCCGAAAGGTTCGCCGGTTAAAAATTCAGCCTTAACATCAACAGGATTGGTTCCTTTTATGGAACGTTTTTCAAATTCAACCCGAGAAGTAGCTCAAGATGGTCGTCGTGGTGCATTAATGTTGTCGGTTTCAATCAATCATCCCGATGCAGAAAGTTTTATCGATGCAAAATTAGAACAAGGAAAAGTTACCGGAGCAAACGTTTCGGTTCGTATCGACGATTCTTTTATGAACGCTGTTCGCAATAACGAATTATATACACAGAAATATCCTATTTTTTCTCAAAATCCAAAGTTTTCAAAAGAATTGAATGCTGCGGATTTATGGAAAAAAATTGTACACAACGCTTGGAAATCTGCCGAACCGGGAATTTTATTCTGGGATACCATTATTAAAGAATCGTTGCCAGACTGTTATGCAGATTTAGGTTACAAGACTTTATCTACAAATCCTTGTGGTGAAATTCCTTTATGTGCGTATGATTCTTGTCGTTTATTGGCTATCAATTTGTTTTCGTATGTGGTAAATCCATTTACTACCGATGCTTATTTCGATTTTGATCTATTCAAAAAACACGTAGCGGTTGCACAACGTATGATGGATGATATCATTGATTTGGAATTGGAAAAAATTGATACGATTATCGAAAAGATCGATCAAGATCCTGAAGAAGCAGAAGTAAAACGTATTGAACGCAACTTATGGATCGAAATCCGTAAAAAAGCCGATGAAGGTCGTAGAACCGGAGTTGGTATTACTGCAGAAGGCGATATGTTGGCAGCATTGAACATTCGTTACGGATCAGAAGAAGGAAACAAATTCTCTGAAAACATACATAAAACATTGGCGTTAGCTGCTTATCGCTCATCGGTAGAAATGGCGAAAGAGCGTGGTGCTTTTGCAATTTACGATGCTAAACGCGAGTTGAACAATCCGTTTGCTTTACGTATTAAAGACGCAGATCCGGAATTGTATAACGATATGCAGGAATACGGACGTAGAAATATTGCCTTGTTAACCATTGCGCCAACAGGTTCAACATCAATTTTATCGCAAACTACATCGGGAATCGAACCTGTTTTTATGCCGGTTTACAAACGCAGAAGAAAAGTTAATCCAAACGATAAAGATGTTCGTGTAGATTTTATTGATGAAGTAGGTGATTCTTGGGAAGAATACGTTGTATTCCACCATAAATTTAAAATGTGGATGGAAGTAAATGGGATTGATTCTACCAAAAATTATTCCCAAGACGAAATTAATACGTTGATTGAAAAATCGCCTTATTACAAAGCAACATCAAACGATGTAGATTATTTAAGCAAGGTAGAAATGCAGGGTGCTATACAAAAATGGGTAGATCACTCTATTTCTGTAACCATTAACGTACCTAACGATGTTACCGAGGAATTGGTTGGTCAGTTGTACATGAAAGCTTGGGAAGTTGGCTGTAAAGGTGTAACAGTTTATCGCGACGGATCTCGTTCAGGAGTTTTGATTTCTAACGATAAAAAAGAAGAAAAGAAAACAGAAACGGTTGCAGAAACAGATGTTTCATTCCCAACCAAACGTCCGCATATTTTAGAAGCAGATGTAGTTCGTTTTCAAAACAACAAAGAAAAATGGATTGCTTTTATTGGAAAAATCGATAATCAACCGTATGAAATTTTTACCGGTTTGGCAGATGATGAAGATGGAATTTTGATTCCACGTTGGGTTAACGAAGGTTTTATCATTAAAAACCGTGATGAAAAAGGAAACACACGTTACGATTTCCAATATGTAAACCAACGTGGTTATAAAACTACTATTGAAGGATTATCGTACCGTTTTGATCCGGTTTTCTGGAATTACGCAAAATTAATTTCGGGAACTTTACGCCACGGAATGAAAATTGAAAATGTGGTTGATTTAATTAACTCGTTACAACTTGATAATGAATCAATTAACACATGGAAAAACGGTGTGGCACGTGCATTAAAACGTTTTGTACCAGACGGAACTGAAGCTAATGGACAGAAATGTATGAACTGTAGCTCTACAAACCTAATGTATCAAGAAGGTTGTTTAACCTGCAAAGATTGTGGCTCATCTAAATGTGGATAAAATCATAAGAATAGAATAGATAAAGAGGAACTTTAAAGTTCCTCTTTTTATTTTAATCCTTATTTTGAGAATCTTTTTCAGAACAATCTTTACAAGTACCTGTAAGTACACAATTAACACTTTCTACATTATAACCTTTATTTAAAGAAAAGTGAACTGGAACAGGAAGACATTCAATTGTTTGGCAACTTGTACAACGAAAATGAAAATGATTGTTTGTAAAGCTTTTTTCATCACATTTTATACACACAGCAAAGTATTGCTTTCCGTCTTCTGCTACAATTTTGTGTACCAATCCATCTTCACAAAACCTATTTAGTACTCTATAAATTGTTGCACGATCTATATCTATAGCTATTCTTTTTTCAATAGCCTCATGACTCATTGCTTTTTTGCTGTTCATTAATAAATCCAGCACAGCATCTTTAGAAGGTGTATTTCTACGTTTCATTTCTGCGGTTTTACTTTTGCAAAGTTAATGCAAATAAAGTTTAGTTATTTATTGCGACAAAATCGCTATAATAAAATATTTTATATCTTTACAGAAAATTTTTGCAGGAAAGGTGGTAACAAAACAAGCTTTATAAATGAATAATAAAATTTCGAGAAGAACTATTATTAAGCAAGGTGGCCTTGCGCTAGTAGCTTTAGCAATATCATCTCCATTGACAGCATTTTCAAAATTCAATAGTATGACAGATAATAAAATTTTTGATGTAATCATCATAGGAGGAAGTTATGCAGGGCTTTCTGCAGCAATGGCGTTGGGACGTTCAATGAAAAATGTTTTAATTATAGATAGCGGATTTCCTTGTAATCAACAAACGCCACATTCTCATAACTTCATTACTCATGACGGAGAAAAACCAAATGTAATAACCCAAAAAGCTAAAGAACAAGTATTAAACTACAATACTGTAAAATTTCACAATGGATTTGCGATTAGTGGAAAGAAAACCCAAAAAGGTTTTGCTGTAACAACAGATGAAAATGAATTATTCGAAGCCAAAAAACTTGTATTTGCCACTGGTGTAAAAGATATAATGCCAAATATTAAAGGATTTTCAGAATGTTGGGGAATTTCAGTCATCCATTGCCCGTATTGTCATGGTTACGAATTTCGCAAGCAAAGAACAGGAATTTTGGCAAATGGTGAAAGAGCTTTTCATATTGCGTCATTAGTCAACAACCTTACAGATAATCTTACAATTTTAACATCAGAAAAAACAGCATTTAGCGAAGAACAATTGACAAAACTAAAGAAGAACAATATACAAATTATAGAAAAAGATGTTCAAGAAATACAGCATGAAAACGGACAAATGACAAATGTTATTTTCACAGATGGCAGCAAAGAGAATTTTAAAGCACTATACGCTGCTATTCCGTTTAAACAACATTCTAATATACCTGTTGAATTAGGCTGCGAACTAACAGATCAAGGTCATATTAAAGTAGATATGTTTCAAAAAACAACAGTTAAAGGAATTTATGCTTGTGGCGATAATACTAGTCTAATGCGTTCTGTTGCTAATGCCGTTTTTGCTGGAAATATTACAGGAGCTATGGTAAATAAAGAGCTTACGGATGAGCAGTTTTAGAAATTTCCTATTTTTGTTTTTCTAATGTAATTTACATCTGCATTTTTCGTAAATTTGCAGACTGAAAATGTTCAAATTATGATGTTAGATCGTTTACAATATGTAAAACAACGTTATGATGAGGTTTCTGACTTGATTATTCAGCCAGATATTATTGCCGATCAAAAGCGTTATGTACAATTAAATAAGGAATACAAAGACTTAAAAGCCTTAGTTGAAAAACGCGAGGAATATATAAATGTTGTAGGGAATATAAGTGAAGCCAAAGAAATTATTGCAGACGGAAGCGATGCCGAAATGGTTGAAATGGCTAAAATGCAGTTAGACGAAGCTCAAACACGTTTACCTGAACTAGAAGACGAAATCAAGTTTATGCTGATTCCTAAAGATCCGGAAGATGCTAAAAACGTAATGGTCGAAATTCGTGCAGGTACAGGTGGCGACGAAGCTTCTATTTTCGCAGGGGATTTATTCCGTATGTACACAAAATTCTGTGAAACCAAAGGCTGGAAAACTTCGGTTGTTGATTTAAACGAAGGAACATCGGGCGGTTTCAAAGAGGTTATCTTTGAAGTTACAGGTGAAGATGTTTACGGAACTTTAAAGTTTGAAGCTGGTGTTCACCGTGTACAGCGCGTTCCACAAACCGAAACGCAAGGTCGTGTACACACATCGGCAGCTACGGTTATGGTTTTACCTGAAGCCGAAGAGTTTGATGTACAAATTGATATGAACGATGTCCGTATCGATTTCTTCTGTTCGTCTGGTCCGGGTGGTCAGTCGGTAAACACCACAAAATCGGCAGTTCGTATGACGCACATTCCAACAGGTTTGGTAGCGCAATGTCAAGACGAAAAATCGCAGCATAAAAACAAAGACAAAGCCTTAACCGTTTTACGTTCGCGTTTGTACGAAATGGAATTGGCGAAAAAGCAGGAAGAAGATGCTAAAAAGCGTAATTCGCAAGTATCGTCTGGTGACCGTTCTGCTAAAATTCGTACCTATAACTATCCGCAAGGTCGTGTAACAGACCACCGTATTGGTATGGATATTTTTGATATGGACGGAGTTATGAGTGGTAAAATTCAGAAATTTATCGATGAATTACAGCTTGTATCAAACACCGAAAAGTTAAAAGAATCAGAAGTATTTTAATTTATTATATTTGTAAAGCCTCTTTTTTAAGGGGCTTTTTTTTCTATTTTAAAGCATTAACATTAGGCATTTTTTTAACATCGTCCCGCTTTCGTTCATAGCTTTGCTCCGCAAAGGCTAATCCACTCAATCGGGGCTAAACATAAACATTTTGCCTGTTTTTAAAGTTTCACAAAAAATGACAACAAAACAACTATACGATCAAATTCAGCAAAAAAAATCATTTCTTTGCATAGGTTTAGATGTTGATTTAACTAAAATCCCTCAGCATTTATTGGCAACCGAAGATCCAATTTTCGAATTCAACAAAGCAATTATCGATGCCACGCACGATTTATGCGTATCGTACAAACCAAACACCGCTTTTTACGAAGCTTATGGCTTAAAAGGTTGGCAATCTCTAGAAAAAACAATCAATTATATTAACGAAAAGTATCCAGATATTTTCACCATTGCCGATGCTAAACGTGGCGACATAGGCAACACATCAACCATGTATGCCAAAGCGTTTTTAGAAGATCTAAATTTCGATTCGGTTACCGTTGCACCTTACATGGGTAAAGATTCGGTAGAACCTTTTTTAGCTTTTGAAAATAAACACACCATTTTATTGGCATTGACATCAAACGAAGGCGCTTTTGATTTTCAAACGCAGGAAATTGACGGTAAACCAATGTATCAAACCGTATTAGAAACATCAAAAACCTGGAAAAACAGCGAAAATTTAATGTACGTTGTTGGTGCTACAAAGGCAGAATATTTTAAAGAAATTCGCAACATTGTACCCAATGCGTTTTTATTAGTTCCTGGAGTAGGGGCACAAGGCGGAAGCTTAGAAGATGTTTGCAAATTTGGTATGAACAAGCAAGTTGGGTTGTTAATCAATTCATCTCGCGGAATTATTTATGCATCAAACCAAACCAATTTTGCCGAAGCTGCCAGAACCGAAGCGTTGAAATTACAAAAAGCAATGGAAATAATTTTAGAACAAAACTAAAATGCTTACAATTACAGACGATTTAGGAATGCAACACCATTTTAACGAAACACCAAAAAGAATTATTTCTTTGGTGCCATCGTTAACAGAAACTTTGTACGAATTGGGCTTGGAAAACGAAATCATGGGAATTACAAAGTTCTGTGTGCATCCGTATCATTTAAAATCGGTAAAAATTATTGTTGGTGGCACTAAAAAGGTTCATATCGAAAAAATTAAAGCGCTTAATCCAGATGTTATTATTGGCAATAAAGAAGAAAACACGCTAGAAGTTGTTGAAAGTCTTCGTAATATTTGTCCTGTTTTTGTTACAGATATTGTTACGGTAAAAGATACTTTGAAAACCATTAACGATTTCGGATTGCTTTTTAAACGAACAACCGATGCCAAAAAATGGACAGAAAAAATACAGTTTGCCCACACAGATTTTCAACGTTTTATGGAAACAAAGCAATGGCAAAAAGCTGCTTATTTAATTTGGCGTGAACCTTATATGGTGGCGGGAAGCGATACGTTTATCAACGAAATGCTAAAGCTTAACAAGTTTGAAAATATTTACGAAAAATTTGAAGGACGCTACCCGGAAGTCGAAATTAGAAAAATGCGTATTCAAGGCAATCCAGATTTCGTTTTGTTATCGTCTGAACCTTATCCGTTTAAAGAAGAACACGCTTTTGAAATTGGTCGCGTAACACATCATGCCAAAACCATTTTTGTAGATGGCGAAATGTTTTCGTGGTACGGCACAAGATTATTTAAGGCGTTCCAATATTTTAAAGCCTTACAAAATAGAATTGAAGAATAAAAAACTGAATCCAAACGGATTCAGTTTTTTTAATCGTGATGTGGCCAAACCAGTTTATCGGTATCGTATCCAAAACTTTGTGCTTTTAAAACAAAATATTGCCTAACAATTTCGGGCATTGTTTTTTCTCTTGATAAAATCCACATATAATCGGTATTCTTTCCAAAAACAAGCGCATATTGATAGTCGTTTGTAATTTCAACTACATTGTATTCGTCATAAAAAGGTCCCCAGAAAGATACCTTTAAGGCACCAGTATTTTTCTTGCGTGGTTTTGCCTTCCCTTCGGCAACTTCCCATTCTTCCTTCACATAATTCCAACCCTGATTAACTACTTTTATAGAATTGTCTTTGTTTAAACTATAATGCGCGGTGGTATTGTCCAAGTTTTTTTCGTGACGAAAATCTAAACGCGCAATTTCGTACCATCTGCCTAAATACCTCATAGTATCAAACGGAGTTACAACAGTAATATCGTCATTATTCTTTCGGTTTTTTAGCATCATATAGGCAACCGATCCAATACCTACGGCACCTGCTGTTAATAAAATTTTCTTTCTTTGCATGATTTTTCTTTTAAAGTTACAAAAAAAGATATGGAAAATCAAAATTGTAGTTATAAAGAATGTTTATATTTGATCTTTAAACGATATAAATACCAAATGGGAGTAGCAGAATTATTATTGAAACGCAAGCAGGAATTGGCTGCCAAAAATATAAAAGAAGGAGAAATTTTTAGAACAAATTTTGCCACAGAAACCAATGTTATTGCTTTAGAAAGTGGTGTGTTATACAAAATTATTGAAGAAGGTTCGGGGATTTTACCAACTCTTGACAGTAAGGTTCGATGCCATTACCACGGCACTAATATTTACGGTGAAGTATTTGATAGTTCTGTTGAAAGGGGAAAACCAGCCGATTTCCAAATTAGCAAATTAATTAAAGGTTGGCAAGAAGTGATGCCGCTTTTAAAAGTAGGTTCGAAAGCTAAAATTGTAATTCCGCCACATGCGGCTTATGGCGAAGAACAAATTTCAAAAGAAATTGGCCCAAACAGTACCTTGATTTTTGAAGTGGAGTTGTTGGAAGTTTTATAAAACAAAAACGCTTTCGTAATGAAAGCGTTTTGTATATAACTACTTCTTATCTTGCATTGCAAAAACCGATTTTAATAAATTTGTTGATCTTGCAGAAACATTGGTTCTAATGTTGGCTTCTTCTTTTTCAATCATCGTGTAAACGCCGGTTAAAGCTTGTTGCGTAACATAATCTGTTAAATCGGGATTGATTTTTTTAACTGTTGGTATCGCATTATATTTTGTAATAATGTTGCTCCAAATTTTATCGGCACCTACTTTGGTGAAAGACGATTTTATCACCGGATTAAATTTAGAGTATAACGATGTTTTGGTCGATTTTTGTAAATATTGGGTAGCAGCATTTTTATTGCCCATTAAAATATTGGTAGCATCCGAAATCGTCATTTTTGTAATAGCATCAACAAAAATAGGGGTAGCTTCTTTCACAGCGTTACTTGCAGCTTTATTAAGCGATTTAATACCTTCATCTGCCAAACTTCCTAAACCAACATCACGCAAAGTTTTCTCCACTTTTTGTAATTCGCTTGGTAAACCAATTCTAACTAAAGAATTATTATAAAAACCGTCGGTTTTTGTAAGGTTTACAACTTGTTTGTCAATACCTTGCTGTAAAGCTTCTTTTAAACCTGCAGCAATCTGAGTTTGCCCTAACCCAGATGTTTCTAAAATTTGTGGTAATTGGCTTGCAGCTTGCTGTAACTGTGCACTTGTACAGCCAGATAATGCTAATGAAATAACTGCAATTGGAATGATCATTTTTTTCATACTAAATTTTTTATTTATGATATACTTGTGAAATAATTTCGCAACAAATCTCGGTTGATTTTACTCGGAGTAAAAACTTCTAAAATTTGTGGCTGATCGTTTTGGGAAAATAACAATTTTAATGCCAAGTTTAATTCTTCTTCGTTATTTGCGGTTAAATAATTAAACTGATACATTTTAGCCAAATGTTCGGCGGTTAAATTATGTTCTGTTTCAAAAAACGTATTAAAAGTTTTGTTTTCAACATGTCCGGGTAAAATTCTAAAAATTCCGCCACCGCTGTTGTTTATAATAATTATTTTAAAATTTTTAGGTATATAGTTGTTCCACAACGCATTACTGTCGTAAAAGAAGCTAATATCGCCCGAAATTAAAACACTAGGTTTAGTAGAAATTACTGCTGCACCAATTGCTGTTGATGTAGATCCATCGATACCGCTTGTACCACGATTGCAGTAAACATCGATACTTTTATCGGTTTCAAACAATTGAGCGTATCGAATCACAGCGCTGTTGCTTATTTGCAGCTGAATATTTTGCGGAAGATTATTCCAAATGATATGAAACGATTTTAAATCGGAAAAGGGAATGGCATCCATATAGGTTTGATGTCCTTTTTTTCGATTGCTCATTATAGTTTGAATCTTCTCTGAAAAATCTGATTTTACAATTGAAATCTGTCCTTTTATCTGATTGATAAAGTGATTTGGCGAAATAGTAATATGCTTGGTTAACGCTGAAAAAGTATCGTATGCTCGTAATTCATCAATATGCCAATGATTTTTAGGCGGATAATTTCTAAACATTGCTTTTACACGTTTTGATACAATCATTCCCCCAAAAGTCAGCAACAAATCTGGTTGAAAATGCTTAAAATCATCTTCAGAAAAAGTAGAAATCAACGTATCAATATTTGCAACAATATTTTTATGATGAATGTTTGAATTGATTTCGGTTAAAATCACCACATTTGGTAGCGTCGCCAAAAAATCAATATTTTCTTGTGAAATGATATCCGGATTTTGTGAACCGATCAGCACCACAATTTTTTTTGCATTTTGAATGACAGTTGAATCAAACTCTTCTTCAATTTTAACTTCAGCTTCATCATTCAATAAAACGGGACTGTAGCTGTATTCGCTTATAACGTTGTACAAAGGTTCTTCGAACGGAACATTAATATGCACCGGACCTTTTTTATTTTTTGCTGTAAAAATGGCTTTCTGGATTAATTCATCGTTTTCGGCAGAAGCTTCATCCAATAAATTCGCATTAAATAACGAATGATTTTCAAAAACATTTCGCTGACGAATGGTTTGTCCGTCGCCAATATCAATTTTAGAAGTGGGACGATCTGCTGAAACAACAATTAACGGAATTTGGCTGTAAAAAGCTTCGGCAAATGCAGGATAATAATTCAACAACGCCGAACCTGAAGTGCACAACAAAGCCGTTGGTTGGTTCAATTGCTGGGCAATACCCATGGCAAAAAATGCGGCGCAACGTTCATCAACAATGCTGTAGCAGGTAAAAAAAGAATCGTTTGTAAAACCAATGGTTAAAGGTGCGTTGCGAGAACCGGGTGAAATAATGATATGTTGTATTCCTTTTGCTTTAAAAAGTTGTAAAATACTTTGAGCCAAAGGTATTTCAGGATAATTCATTTCTAAAAATTAATTATTCAAAGATACGAACTATCCTTAAAAGGAAGAATTTTATCGTTGAAAACTCTTGTATTTACACAAAGACCTCACAGGTTTTTAAAACTTGTGAGGTCTGAAAATCTATACCTTTTTACAGAATCTTATTTTCCTTCAATCCAATTGGTAATTTCGCTATCGGTTGGCGAAACTTTCGGGCTGATTACTTTTGCAAGCTTTCCTTCTTCGTTTATTAAGAATTTTTGAAAATTCCATTCCACATCAAAATCGCCCAAACCGTTTTTATCTTTTTGAGTCAAATATTGATATAAAGGCTCTTTATTATCGCCTTTTACAACAATTTTGCTCATCATAGGAAAAGTAACACCATAATTTAATTTACAGAATTCTGCAATTTCTTCATTAGTTCCTGGATCTTGACTCATAAAATCGTTTGTAGGAAAACCAATAATTACAAAGTTTTGATCTTTGTATTTTTGATATAACTCTTCTAATTGTTCAAATTGTGGCGTTAATCCGCATTTAGATGCCGTGTTGACAATCAACACTTTTTTTCCTTTTAAATCGGCAAGATTAAATTCGCCTCCGGTAATATCTTTTACCTTAATCTGATAAATTGGTTCTACACTTGTTTGTTGTTCCATAATAAGTTCGGGATTTTCTGTTACTGGTTGATTTTTTGCGCAGCTTAAAGCTAAAACGGCACTTGCAATAAAAATATATTTCATAAATAATTATTTGTTGTTTTATTTAATAAAGTTATTGTTTATTTGGTTGCAATGCAATAAAAAAGCTTTCCATTGGAAAGCTTTTGGGTTTATTTTTTATAATACTTTTTGTATTTGTAGAAAGCCAATGTACCAAGTAAAAGTACTGATCCTACAGAAATCCATATAAATGTTGGAGTTACCACTTGATCGCCTTTTGCGTATGAATGCAGACCCGATAGGTAAAAATTCACTCCAAAATAGGTCATTAAAATACTATAGAATGCTATAACAGATATAAAGTTGTAAATCCATAAACCGCGTAAGGCAGGTACAAAACGCATGTGAATTACAAAGGCATAAACCATGATTGATATCAACGCCCATGTTTCTTTAGGATCCCAACCCCAGTAACGTCCCCAGCTTTCGTTTGCCCATTGTCCCCCCATAAAGTTACCAATTGTAAGCATAACCAAACCAACGGTTAAAGCCATTTCGTTAATATAGGTAATTTCTTTAAGGTTTAATTCCATTTTGGCTTTGTTACTTTTTGTTGTAAAGATCATTAAAAGTAATGCAACAACACCTAAAATCATTCCTAAAGTAAATGGTCCGTAACTACCAACAATAATTGATACGTGGATCATTAACCAATATGAATTTAAAACTGGCTGTAAGTTTCCAATTGATGGATCCATCCAGTTCCAATGTGCAATCATTAAGATCATTCCAACAACAAACGCTGTAGATGCTGTTGTTAAGCTTGATTTTCTTCCAAAAATTAAACCGAACAGCATAGTTGCCCATCCCACAAAAATCATCGATTCGTAAGCATCAGACCATGGCGCATGACCCGAAACATACCAACGTGCAATTAAACCTAAAGTATGTAGTGCAAAAAGCGCAATAACAATACCTGTGAATACTTTTGTTAAAACACGTAACGCTTTGTTGTCTTTAAAAATGCGGATGATTACAAGGACAAACATTAACACAGATACATACATGTAATACGAAAACAGCTTTTTAAAGATGTCGTATTTATTGTAAATAATTTCTGCTTTTACTTTATCATCACTTGGTAAAACATTACTTCCATATTTCTTTTGAAAGTTTTTTATTGATGTTAAGAGATCACTTGAAGTATTAAAATCTTTTGTTTCAATTGATTTTAACAAGGATGTAGTGTACATAGGTAAAATATTCTTCATGTAAATGAAAGCAGAATCTGTTTGTTGCATTCCTGCTTCATTCAATTCTAAATACGAAACCCATTTATCATTTTCATGACCCGGAATAGGGAAAATTTTCATTATTTGACCACTTACTGCAGAATAGAGTAAATTTACTTTTTCGTCGGCTGCAATAAAATCTTTCTGAAATTTATCTTTAACTGATGCCTGATGTGCTTCGTCTAAGAATTGATCTAATTTGTAATTACCTTTATCGTCAAAGAAATCTGCCAACGAAGCGAATTTAGTATCGGCAGGAATACCAATAATAGAACGAATACTATCGTTTCCTTTAGGAAGATTGATTATTGGTACATGATACCACAACTGCGGAAACTGCGTAATAGAAAGCATTACCTGATCAGAATCCATACCGCGGAAATGATCGTCTTTACTTACTTTTCGTAATAATTCAGATGAAAACGTGTTGATTGGTTTCATACGCCCGCCGGTATCCTGAATAATAATCGATCCAAACAAATCGGCATGTTCTTGCGAAACCGTTGTTTTTATCAATAATGAATCTATTTGAGCGGTAGATGGCTTATTGTGTGCGTGCTGTGCCGTTGCCGAAAACAATCCGAATAACAGACCAACAATTGTTAAAGCTGCCTTTTTAGCGTGAATTTTATTCAGTTTTTTACGTAAATCGCTAAAACGCGTGTTTTTGTTAAATAAAATGCACAACATAGCTATATAAAGTAAGGTATAACCAATATAAGTAATCCAAGTTCCCCAGAAATCGTGGTTTACAGATAAATGTGTTCCTTTTTCGTCCGGATCATAAGATGCCTGAAAAAAACGATAACCTTTATGATCTAAAACGTGGTTCATGTAAATGCGGTAATCGAATGATTTATCAGGATCTATAATTGTTACCTGACTTTCAAATGCTGAATAACTTTTCTCTGTTCCAGGATATTTCGTTGCAATAAAATCGTTCAATTTAACTTGGAAAGGAGTAGTGTAAACTTTTGATCCGTAGATTAAAGTGAATTCTAAATCGCCAATGATAAAAGACTGTGGTACACCCATTTGTCCTTTAGAACCCATTAAGATAACTTCTTCTTCTTTTCCTTGCGAACGAACTGTTAATACCAATGCGTCAGTTGTATTTTTCGCCTTGAAATCACCTTTCGATTTTAAAGCTCTTTTTCCTTTTATAGGTCGATCCATTACAAATTGAACTCCCTGTAAATCGTACATAGAGCGATATTTTAAGGCTTCCGGAGTGTTTGCAGCAATTTCGCCTGTAGCCTGTGTTGCCATAACGCGGTAACTTCCTGCAAACGGAGTATTAATCTGCATTTCACCACTTTCGTTTGTGTAGAAATTTACAGCACCTTCGGTTTCTTTATTATACGAATATAATATGTTGTGAATACTTTCAACCGTACCTTCTTCGATAAAATGTTCGTGACGTTCACCGTGGCTTGATTCAACCAACTTCAAAAAGTTTTTGCCGTCTTTAGCTTCTTCAATCACTTCTTCGGCACCCATTATAAAATCTTTAAATTCAACTTCAAACGGAATATCGTTAAAATCGTTCTTAATTTTAAAATGATTTGATGCAAAATTGCTTATAAAATTGTCTTTATCAAGTGCAGCCGAAAAGAAACGTTGCTCCTCAAAAGTTCTACGTTTAGGCTCTCCGTTCAAATCACCGTCAACCATTACGGTTAAAAATGTTTTATCGGAAAAAAACTGACTTGAAGTTTCTTTTTCACGAATCGGCATCATGCCTTCAAAACTAATATAACGAGTTACAAATGCGCCGATTAATATCAAAATAAAAGCCAAATGCAATATTAAAGTATCCCATTTAGCTTTACTGAATAAATTGTATCGTTTAATGTTGCCAATGAAGTTAAAAACAAAGATCAGCATTATTGCTTCGAACCATTTGGTGTTGTAAACTAAAATTCGTGCTGTATCGGTGTTGTATTCATTTTCTATAAAGGTTGCAACTCCCATAACGGCTGCAAAAACAATGAATAAAACAGCCATTAACCTTGTAGATGACAAAAAAGAGATAATTTTGCTCATAGTGAATAGTTGTTGTGTACTTATAAATTTCCCAAAAGTACTTAAATTAAATGGCTTGCTGGGTATTTTAACTTAATTTAAACAAATAAAAAATCATTGTGATTTCATAGAAAAAACTAAATTTGTATTTTATTTAAAAATGATAGAATAATGCCTAAAAT
>CAMLFV010000039.1 GCA_946479395.1 uncultured Flavobacterium sp.
AAAACAACACAAATGGATTATTACTTTGCAACGATAAAAATGCTTGCTCAACCCCAAACTGAATCGATGGCCATTCCCTTAACTCATTCCAAAGCACATCAACACCTAAATAAATATTATCGCACACCCATTTCAATTTGTCCGAATAATCCAATCGATCATCATAACTCAATCCTCTAAACAAACCACACTCGCCTATTCCAATTTTACCATTATCTTGAATAATTAAGAAATAAGTTTCTTTGGTATTCATAATACCTCTTGATGTTCCAGATGCCTGCTTAAAGTTTAATATATATTTTTTAAATGTTGCTTTCATTGAGATTGTTTTTTGTTAATTCAAAAAAATACCCTGAAAATTCAGGGTTTAATTTTAGATTTCCATTGAATTACCCACAGGCAATAAAATCAGTTCTGTATGTTTATTGGCAAATTTTTGTTTTGCTACTTCATGGTCAATTTTAATGTATCCGAAAGTATCGTAATGATATCCTAAAACAGTAGTAACTTCTAAAAATTCGGCTGCAAGGGCAGCATCATCAACATCCATTGTAAAGTTGTCACCAATTGGTAAAATCGCCAAATCTAAAGGATTTCGCATAGAAATCAACTTCATATCATACGTTAAAGCAGTATCGCCGGCAATGTACACATTCTTATTATCGGCTTCAATCACAAAACCGCCCGGTTGCCCACCATAAGTTCCATCAGGAAAACTGCTTGAATGAATCGCATTTACATATTTTACTTTACCAAAATTAAACTGCCAAGATCCTCCGTGATTCATTGGATGCGTTTTAAAACCTTTAGCTTCATAATAACCCGCAATTTCAGCATTCGATACAATAGTTGCACCCGTATTGTTGACAATGGTCTCGACATCTAAAATATGATCGCCGTGTGCATGTGTAATTAAGATATAATCGGCTTTTAAAGAATTAACATCGATATGTTTGGCCAGTTCGTTAGCCGAAATAAAAGGATCTACAATGATGTTTGTTCCGTTCACTTCAATTCCTAAAGAAGCATGTCCGTAATAAGTTATTTTCATAGTTTTAATTTAAAATTATAGCAATTGAGAATAATAAAGATATAAAAAATGTTGTTAAGGCAATGCGTTTTAACTCGCGATCTAAATCTCGCGGATTTTTTGTTTTTGCTACAACTCCGATATTTTTAAACAGCGGAATCAATGCCAAAACGTATGCAAACTGATACCATTTTGTGAAACTTCCCATAGCATACGTATTAAACAAGATGATCGATGCAATAATTAGAAAAAAGTGATACGTTTTTGCTTTATTATAACCCATTTTTACCACCAGCGTATTTTTATTCATGGCAGCATCGTTTTCAATATCGCGCATATTGTTCATATTCAGTACCGCTGTACTTAAAAAACCTACGGCAAATGCAGGAAAAAGCACTTTTAAATCTAACGAATGAGTGTATAAATAATAACTGCCCAATGTGCTTACCAAACCAAAAAACACAAATACAAAACCATCGCCCAAACCACGGTAACCGTAAGCCGATGAACCAACTGTGTATTTAATTGCCGCTCCAATACAAGCAACTGCCAACACAAGATAAATAACTGCCTGAGCAAAATTTTCTTTTCCAAACGAAAAATAAACAACTGCAACCGAAGAAATCATTCCCAAAACAGCTGTGATGATAATTGCCGTTTTCATTGCTTCTTTTGTAATTTCACCGCTTTGAATAGCACGTTTCGGTCCTACCCTATTTTCGTTATCGGTTCCTTTAACAGCATCGCCATAATCGTTTGCATAATTAGAAAGCACCTGAAAAAACAAGGTTGTAAGCAAACACAATCCGAAAATAAGCCAGAATTTAGAGTGCGACGGAACTGCCTGATACGCACAAGCACTACCTAAAATAATGCCCGAAACAGATAACGGTAAGGTACGTAAACGCGCGGCTTTAATCCATTTTTTCATGCAGATGTGTATTTACAAATTGAGTTATTGTTGAAAAAACCAGTTCTTTTTGTTCTTTGTGAGCAGTGTGTTTTGCGTTTGATACAATTAATTTTTCGATAATTCCCGATGATTTATCAAAAGCATTAACCTGATTCATAGATCCAAATTCATCGAATTCACCTTGAATGACTAATGTAGGAACAATAATTTTTGGAATAAAATGTTCGATATTCCAACTTTGATGTTCATCTGAAAGCCACGTTTTTGTCCAAGCGTAATATAAATCATAAACTTTATCGCCATGATATTTTTGTAAAGCTTTAGCGATTTGAGTTGTTTCCAAAATATTTTCGGCTTCTACAATTCCTTTCAATGTTTCGGGTTCAATCAATACGTGAACACCTTCAATAATAAGCAAATCCAAATCGTTTGGAAACATTCCTGCAAAAATGGTAGCAACCGAAGCTCCGTCTGAAAATCCGAAAAGTATCGGTTTTTCAACTTGCCAATAATTCAAAAGACCTTTTAAAATATCGGCTTCTTGTTCCAAATAATTAATGGGTCTTTTAACCGTGTAATTATCCGATTTTCCGTAACCACGTCTGTCATAAGCAATTACATTACAGTTTAATTCCTTTGCCAATTCTTCGGGCCATTCACGCCATAAAACCGTGCAACCCAACGAATCGTGCAATAAAACAATAGTGTTTCGCGGGTTTTCTACTTCCCACTTTTTAAAATATATGTTCGATGTTTGTATAAAAACAGTTTGTTCGTGCGAACGTATTATATCCATGAATGTTTGTTTTTTTCTATTTTATAAAGAATTTCGTTAACCATTCGCTGTAGCATATTAAAATCGTAATAATACAAGGTAACTATGCCGGCAGCAGTGTACAAATTTAACGAACCTATTTGTCTTTTCTCTTGAAAATAACTTTGAGAGATGGAAACTTTTTGAATTTTATCAATTGGAAGATAAGTAGTAGAAATATCCCAAATTCCGCTTTTAAGAATTACAAAATCATCTTTAAAAATCATTTTTTCGTTTTTATATCCCATGTAAATCAATAAACAACCTAAAATAAAAAACGGCAGAATAACCCAACTAAAAAGTAACGAATCGGTAAAATATAATATTATTAATGCTATGATTGCAGGTATGCAAAGTATCGCTATTTTAATTGCTAAAACTCGGATATGAGGTTTGTATCCATTCTTTAAATCACTTAAATTTCTACCAAAAATAACATTAAATAATGTGTTTAATTCCAAATGATTAGCCCCAGGAATAATTAATCCTTTTTTCTTTTTATTATCTTCGTTTGATTCGACTTGTTTGATTTTAACTTCGAACAAATTCATCAGTTTTTGAAAGTAGTTTTGCTGAAACTGAAACATTTGCACTTTATTTGCAGGTACCGAAATAATATGCGAATCTGTTAATCCATAAGACGCTGTAAGGTGTTTGTCTTTTAAATTGATCTGATAGTTGTAGTAAGTTAACAACGTTCTTGCTAAATTGAAAATGACCACCAAAGCTATCAATCCAAAAAAGATCGCAACACCTACCAACCCTAAATACTCATCGTACGACGCTTCAAAAATATCATCGTAAACAGATGCATCATCTTTATAGAAAAAATCTTGCAACTGATCGATTATCTGAAACGAAAAAGCAATCAACAAACCAAATGTCTGAAGATAATTACGAGTCAATCCGATTTTTATCAGACTAATTAAACTTATTTTGATTTTATCGGCAGATTGATCATCAATGATCGTTTCATCATTTTCTTCTGATAAAATAGTTGTTGAATCTTGATTTGTTTCAACCGAAGAAGTCAGCACATCTTTTAACGCCAAAGCTTTTTGAAAATCAATCCCGTTGATTTCAATTTCGGTAGATGAGCTTCCGGCAGTATCGATATTCACCAGATAAAGTCCGATAATTTTGTGTGTAAACTTCTGATTTAAGTTTACTTCGTGTATTTTATCGAGCTTAACAACCGTTGTAGATTTGTTTAACCAACCTTTTTTAATAATTAGTTCATCACCAACAACCTGATATGAAAAATAGAAGTAATTGATCAATTTTCTTACAAAGGTCGCCAGAATAATCACACCAATAACCGCAAAAAAGTACCAGCTTTTAAATTCGCGTTTCACCACCATTAAAGCAATTATAGGCCATGCGGCACGAGCAACCGTGTACAATGTGGTTCCTAAAACTAAAAACAGGGCTTTTTTGTCGAGTTTATTTGGAAGCGAAAAGTTATAACTGATTTTCTGACTCATCGTTTAACTCTTGAATACGGTTCATTAAAAAACTTTTCCATCTTTCGGCTTCTTCCAAAGTAAGTCCCGGAATAGAAATATCCGAAAAATTATTGGCTGCTGTGTACATAACCAAGGTTGACAATCCCAATTTTTTAGCATACCAACCTTGCTTTATAACCACATGCTGCAACCGAATGTAAGGTGAAATATGAGTAGATTTAAAGATTAATCCTTTCTTAAAAAGTACATCGTGCTGGCGAAAAGCATACTTCTTTTTTTTGTAAGATAACAACGGCAACAAAACCAATAAACCAGTGATTACAAGAATTGGAACAATTGCATAAAATTTTTCGATTTCATCAATCAGAAAAAACAACGCAATACAAACTCCAACACCTAAAACTAAAGTAACCAGTGAATTAAGTAGTACTATTTTTTTATAATTATTGTGTAAACCTGAAAAGGTAATTTCCTGATACTGCGGAATTTCATCAAGTTCAACTAAAGTATTTTCGAACATAAATTTTAAGTTGTTTAAAGAACATTAATTTCTTTAAGTAATAATGGTAAAGTTAGTAAAATTAAGTGTATTCTATTTAAGATCGTTCATATTATAACACAAAAAAGGAGTTCAATATCACACTGAACTCCTTTAATTTTAATTAGAAATATAGATTATTTCTTTTTAATATACGTAGCAATTACTTTATTATCTGCATCTAATAATTGCAACTGATCTTTTTTAATTTGTATTGATTTTACGCTACCAAAAGGAACGCTATAAATTAAATGTTTCATTTCTTCGCCACAATAACGCATGGTTGACATACCTTTATCAAAACTTACTTTATTGTCTGAAACATTAAATTCGCCACCTTGACCGTTACAGCCATCACTTGATCCATAACCATTATCTTGAAAACCAAGAACTAATTCTTTTTGCTCTTCGGTTGAAACAAAATCTCTATTCTGAATATCCAAACGTTTTAAGGACCATGAGGTGTTGTTCAATGTTTCCTTAATTTTCTCTGACGTAGCTTTTTTAGAATCGAATGAATTTTGTGAAACACAAGACATAATTCCTAAATTAAAGGTGACTACTAAAGCTATTGCTATAATTTTTTTCATTTGATTTTTATTTCAAATATACTACTTTTTCTTCTTTAAACTGAAACCATAAGCTAAACGAAGCGCAATTTGATCGGTTTCGTAATCGCTGTAATGTTCATAACGTACACTAGCATCCAAAAATTTATTGGCAAACCCGAAAACAGGTGCTAAAATTAACGAATTATCAATATTTCCATTAACTCCAAACGCAGCACCAGCTTCGCCCATTAAGTAAAACTGATTTCCAAGAAAATATTTAAAACCTAATTTTGCAGGTACAAATCCAACTTCTTCAAGTTCTGCAAATAGGTGTGTATAACCCGATGTTAAGGTAATAGATGTTTTTTGAGTAAAATCGTATTGCGCACGGGCATCAATTCCAACGCTTCCGTCATAAGCTCCATCGGTAGGAAATCCACCATTCAAACCAAAACCTAATCTAAACCCTTTGTTGTATTCTGTTTGACTAAATGCTGCCGAACCTATAAATAAAGTTGCAACAGCGGTATAAAAAATCTTTTTCATAATTTCTATCTTTTTTAATAAGATCTATTCAACTGTTGTGCCATTCCTGATTTTATATAAATATCTTTGCAAAAAAATTTGATGGATCTTAAAAAATATACCAAGGAATTCGGTTATAATTTTAAATTGGCATACCCGATTATCCTAGCAATGCTGGGGCATACCGTTGTAGGAATTGTTGATAATATTATGGTTGGAAAAATTGGTGCTACAGAATTGGCTGCTGCATCACTTGCTAATAGTTTTATATTCATTGCATTATCTGTAGGTGTGGGATTTTCCACAGCTATAACTCCATTGATAGCTGCATCAGACACTGAAAATGATATCGTTAAAGGTAGAAATGTATTTGTAAACGGTGTGTTTTTATGTACGCTTTTAGGTTTGATATTATTCGCATTGCTGTTCTTCTTAAAGCCATTTATCGATTTAATGAATCAACCGGCAGATGTTACCCAAATGGCAAAACCTTTTTTAGATGTGGTGGCACTTTCGTTGATTCCATTAGTTATTTATCAGGGATTTAAGCAGTTTGCCGACGGAAAATCGCAGACAAAATATTCTATGTATGCAACCATAATTGCGAATGCGGTGAACCTGCTTTTTAATTATCTGTTAATTTATGGTGTGTGGATTTTCCCCGAAATGGGTATGATGGGTGCCGCGTACGGAACGTTGATATCACGTATTGTTATGCTTATTTACTTTATTGTGGTAATGTATCGTTTGGATATTTTTAAACCTTATCTGGAAAAATTATCGTTGAAAGAAATCAATTTAAAAACATCAAAATACATTAGCAGTATTGGTATTCCATCATCAATGCAGTCTTTGTTCGAAGTTGCTTTGTTTACCGGAGCCGTTTGGATTTCTGGTATGTTAGGAACCGAAGCACATGCTGCAAACCAAATTGCACTTTCAATGGCATCTATGACTTTTATGTTTGCATCGGGCTTAAGTGTTGCAGGAATGATACGTGTTGGAAACCAAAAAGGCTTGAAAGATTACGTTAAAATGGAAACTGTAGCAAAATCAATTATGTTGATGACGTTTATTTTATATTCTGGATTTGCATTGTTTTTTATGATTTTCCATAATTACATTCCGTTGCTTTTCTTGAATAATAACGATCCGGATCAATTAGTAATCAATCAACAGGTAATAGAAATCGCAGGGAAACTATTGTTAATTGCAGCCATTTTTCAGATATCAGACGGAATTCAAGTAACAGCTCTAGGAGCTTTAAGAGGCTTGCAAGATGTAAATTTACCAATGGTTATCACATTCATCTCCTATTGGGTAATTGGTTTTCCACTGTGTATTTATATGGCATTGTACACACCTTTAAAAGCCGAAGGTATTTGGTACGGATTATTGGGCGGTTTAACGGTAGCCGCAATTTTTTCGTATCTTCGCTTCAATTTCATGGCAAAAAAATACATTAACAATAATATTAAAATTTAAACAATGGATTTACCAAAATTTGTTTTAGCCGATAATACCGATTTTCCTGATAATTTATTTGTGATACATTTAGAATATCCTCGTTTTATTATTGATTTAGAAACAGAAGATATTGAATTTTTAGAAGAATTAGACGAATCTGAAGAAGTGGAAATTAAAGAAGAAATGGATCGTTTAATTGACCTTGCCGGAGAATTTTACGAAAGAGAAATTACCCGTTTTGCAGAAGATGAATAAAAAAAACACTTGCTAATAAGCAAGTGTTTCTTGTTTTTGCATACTTCCCGTTTGTTTTAAACGGTTATGAAATTTAAAAGCTTCTTCTAAAATATGTGGTGTTTGTCCGCCAGTTTGTTCACAAGCACGAGTAAAATAATCGCGAATTTCTGCTTTAAAATCTGGGTGCACACAATTTTCTATAATCACTTCGGCACGTTCTCTTGGAGCCAATCCACGTAAATCTGCCAAACCTTGATCGGTTACTAAAATATCAACATCGTGTTCAGTATGATCGTGGTGCGTAACCATTGGCACCACATGCGAAATATTGTTTTCTTTTGATGCCGACTGACAAACAAAAATGCTTAAATAGGCATTGCGAGCAAAATCGCCTGATCCGCCAATTCCGTTCATCATTTTACTGCCCGAAATATGTGTAGAATTCACGTTGCCGTAAATATCGAATTCAATAGCAGTGTTAATTCCAATAATTCCTAATCTGCGGACAACTTCAGGAGCATTCGAAATATTTTGCGGACGAAGAATTAATTTATCTTTATAATTATCGAAATTTTGAATTAATCGATCGTAACAATCTTCTGAAACAGTGATTGATGATCCCGAAGCAAAATCAAGATTTCCAGAATCGATCAATTCAAAAGTAGAATCCTGCAAAACTTCAGAATACATGGTTAAATTCTTAAACTTAGAATCTTTAAAACCCATTAAAACCGAATTTGCCACTTTACCAATTCCTGCTTGTAAAGGCAATAAACTATAAGTTAATTTTCCTTTTTCAACCTCACTTTCAAAGAATTTTAAAAGATGTTTTGATATGGCTGTGGTTTTAACATCGGGATCAGAAATTACTGCAGGCTGGTCGGTTATATCGGTGTAAACAACGGCAATTACTTTTTCGGGATCAATTTTAATAAAGGGTTCGCCAATTCTGTCTGTTGGGGTGTGAATGTTAATTACATCGCGATCTGGATACGAATTTGGAACCGAACAATCGTGAATTCCTTTAAAAGACAAAGGAATTTTTGTATTGATTTCTATAATGATTTTTTTGGCCTGCGACGCAAAAAACGCCGAATTACCGATAGATGTGGTTGGAATAATGTTTCCGTTTTCATCAATTAAAGAAGCTTCGATAATAGCAACATCAACCGGAGCAATATGTCCGCAGATTAGCTGTTCAACCGTTTCGCTTAAATGCTGATCAATATATTTTAAACGGTAATCATTGATTGATTTTCGCAAAGCCGGATCTGCCATAAAGGGCATTCTGCGTAACAAGGCGTTGTTTTCTGCCAAATCGGCATCGGTTGTATAACCTAAAGATGCTCCGGTAATCAGTGTAATTGCAACATCTTCTGTTGCGGCGCGCTTTGCAAATGCAGGCAAAACAGATTTACTGTCGCCTGCCTTTGTGAAACCACTTGCCCCTACTACATTGTTATTTTCAATCAACAAAGCTGCTTTATCGGCAGCCATTACTTTATCAATATAATTTCTATATAAAATTCTATCCATTATTTTGTTGTCGTTTGTTATTTTCGTGACTTACAAATTTACAAAATGTACAAACAATAATTTGTTAAACAAAAAACAATTCAATTTTGAACGTTATTTTTAAAAAATTAATCAAAAATTTAAGATTTAATTTTTATTCACAAAAAAAGAATCACGAAAAAATATCTATTCTATAATTTTATTTAAAGTAAATTGAATTAATTCATCGATAGTTTTGTAGGGATCAGCGCTAAAAGTTCCGTTTTTGCGGTTGGCTACAATTGCGTTTAACGATAGTGCTTTATGACCTAATAATTTCGACAAGCCGTAAATTGCAGCGGTTTCCATTTCTAAATTGGTTGCTTTTAAACCATCAAATTCAAACGAATCTATTTTATCGTTTAATAATTCGTCGTTCAGTTTTAGTCGTAAAACTCTTCCTTGTGCGCCGTAAAATCCGCCGGCTGTAACGGTAATTCCTTCAAAAATAGTATCCGATTTAAATTTCTTCAATAAATCATTATCGGCAACAACAACATAAGGTAAGCCTTTGTTTAAATCCCAATTGGTGTGGCTTATAAAGGCTTTTTCTATTGATTGATTTGTAGCATTTTGCAAACTATAACTGCGCAACATATTATCTGTACCAATGGCAAAAATCGACATTAATAAAGAATCTACAGGAACATCTGCTTGTAACGACCCCGATGTTCCCACGCGAACAATATTTAAACTTGTTAATTCAGGCTTTACCGTTTTGGTTTTAAAATCGATATTTACCAAAGCGTCTAATTCGTTCAGTACAATATCTATATTATCTGGACCAATTCCTGTTGAAATTACCGTTAATCGTTTGCCTTTATAAGTTCCTGTTTGTGTTTTAAACTCACGTTTTTGAGTAGAAAATTCAACCGAATCAAAATATTTCGTAATGGATTTTACTCGATCCTGATCGCCAACAAAAATAATGTCGTTGGCAATATTTTCGGGCTTTAAATTTAAATGATAAACACTACCGTCTGGGTTTAAAATAAGTTCCGAATCTTTAATTTTTTCCATATCAACCTCCTACTCGTTTTACTTTATAACCTTTGTTTTTAAGGTAATCCATTATTTTATCGCGAAAATTTCCTTGAATGATAATTTCGCCGTCTTTCGCACTTCCGCCAACTCCACACAAAGTCTTTAAATCTTTCCCCAAAATCTTTAAATCATCGGCAGACCCAACAAAACCTTTAATAACCGTAGCTACTTTTCCTCCCCGATTCTTCTTATCTAAATGCGCTTCCAGATGCTGTTGGTTAGGATCTAATGTTTCTTCGGTTTCATCATGCTGATTAAATTCAAAATCTTTATTGGTAGAAAAAACAAATCCTCCTAAATCTTCTAAACTCGATATTTTTTTTGCCATTTTTAACTATTAATTTTGATAATCAAATATACATAAACTATACAGAAAGCTTATTTTTGTAGTATTAAAATTAACAATTTTGAATAGAGCTGATCTACATAAACTTACACAAGAAATTATAACTGCAATTGCCAACAAACAACCGTTGCTTGCAAAAAACAACATTGCCAAAACACAAGAATTAATACATCAATTAACTGATACCACAACAAATAGTGACGATTTAGTTGAATTATCGAAATATCAAACCTTGGTTACCTTGTTAAGTAACAAATTAAAATAGTACATTTACTTAATTTTAAATTACAACCGTTTATGAAAACCGTTAGAATTGTTGGCGTTCCCGAACATTTTAATTTTCCTTGGCAGCTAACTATTGATGAAGGAATGTTTAATGAAGTTGGTATTAATGTTGAATGGACCGATGTACCACAAGGAACCGGTAAAATGTGCGAATTATTACGAACCAACCAAACCGATCTAGCCGTTATTTTAACCGAAGGTATTTTAAAGGATATTGCTAATGGAAACGAATCGGTTATTTTGCAAACCTTTGTACAATCGCCTTTGCAATGGGGAATTCACGTAAATGCCGAAAGTAACTATAAAACGATTGATGATTTATATGGAAAAACAGCTGCTATTTCTCGTTACGGTTCGGGTTCTGAATTAATGACGTATGTAAATGCTGCCAATCAGAACTGGGATGCTGATTCGATAAAATTCGAAATCGTAAATACGTTAGATGGTGCGGTTGAAGCATTATCTGCCAACAAAGCCGATTACTTTATGTGGGACAGATTTATGACGCAGCCCATTGTTGACAAAGGTATTTTTAGACGAGTTGTTTTTTGTCCTACGCCTTGGCCATGTTTTATGATTGTTGCTCGCAAAGATTTTTATAATCAAAACAAAGCTTTGGTAAACAATTTGATAGAAACCATAAACCAAACCACTGCAGAGTTTAAAATGATTCCGAGTATCGACCGAACATTGGCAAGCGTTTTCAATCAAAAATTAGAAGATATTCAGCAATGGTTACAAATAACAAGATGGTCGCAAAAAAAGCCAACCGAAGCACAGTTTAACCAAATTATTTCCGATTTAATAAAATTTAAAATAATAAACCAGCCTTTAAAATATTCCGAAGTTGTTGTTTAAAAGTAGTTAATGAAAATATCAAACATAAAATTATTGCGTACCTTAAATAAGCTTAGCCTGCCTAAGCCTTGGGATACTATTATAATTTTATTGTTAACGCTTTTAACGCTGATTCCTGTTTTTATTATTCTGCATCAGAATTTAATAGATCCGGAATGGCCTGCACATTTAGACCGTATTTTACTTTTCTTGGTAATTACCGCAATTGTTACCTACATTTTACATTATATAAAACGATTTCTGTTTTTTGCGATAATCATATATATATTGGTACTTTTGTTTGGAACATTGTTTACTGGTTACGGTTTTAAATCGGTTTTCGAAGATTATCGTTCCATGATTTATGCCATGAGCGACAATCCGAATCCGCAGGATATCATCGTTTCTAAACTATTGCCTTTTCCAAATAAATCAAAAATTATAAAAGCAATTGAATACGATAATCCTAAGGTTAGAAATTTTGCTGTTGGGGCTACCACTAAGCATTTCCGGAATATAAAAGGATACAAAGAATACCGACAAATAATTCAGTGTTTTGCTATTTTTAAGGAAATTCAGGATAAATGGAACTATGTGAACGATCCTAAAAATCGGGAGTATATTGCAACAGCATCAGAATCTTTACAACATTTTTCAGGCGATTGCGATGATCATTCCATATTAATGGCGGCATCTGTCCGTGCAATTGGCGGAACTCCACGATTGATCCATACAAAAGAACACATGTATCCCGAAATGCTTATTGGTACAAAAGCCGATCTAGAAAATGTAATTTATTTAATTAAAGAGGTTTTGTTTGTGAAGGAATCAAAAGGAAAAACGATACATTATCATATAGACGAACGCGGACAAGTTTGGCTGAATTTAGATTATACGGCAAAATATCCGGGCGGACCTTTCATGTCTGAAGAAATTTTGGGAGAATTAACCTTGAATTAATTATGAATATTTTTATAACTACAGGAGCTGTTTTTGGAGCTTTAGGAATTATTTTTGGAGCCTTTGGTGCACACGCACTCAAAAAGATTTTTAGCGAAGATCAGCTTAAAAATTTTGAAACTGGCGTAAAATATCAAATGTATCACGCACTTCTTTTGGTAATTATAGGTTTTAATATGCAATACATTACCAGCTATGAAAACCTGTTGTTCTATTCGCTAACTTTCGGAATACTACTGTTCAGTTTCAGTATTTATGGTCTTTGCATTAGCAGCGCACTCAATAAAAAGTTAAAAATATTAGGTCCAATCACACCAATAGGCGGATTATTGCTGCTTTTAGGTTGGGTTTTGCTAATTTTAAACTCTATAAATTAATTTTATTTTTATTAACATTAAATTTTATACATTTACACCAAATTAAATTAACTATTTTAAATGAAAAAATTATTTGCACTTGCTTTTACTGCAGCAGTTTTAGTTTCTTGTAACAAAGACGGATATACTATTAAAGGTGAAGTAAAAGGTTTTGAAGATGGAACTAAAGTTTATATCAATAAACAAGATGAAAACGGATTTACCAAAATAGATTCTACTGATGTTAAAGGCGGTACATTCACTTTCAAAAATGAAAAAGCACCAGAAACCGACATTTATTTTATTGAATTAGGTAAAACTCAAGAATTTATGTATCCTTTTATTTTAGAAAAAGGAGACATTAAATTTACTTTTGATAAAGAAAAGCGTGACGAAGTTAAAGTTAATGGTACAAAAAACAATGACTTAATGACTTCATATAATGAAGAGGCATTTAAAATCCAAAAAGAAATTATGGATTTCCAACAACAAAATGATGCTAAATATAGAGAAGCAGAACAAAAAGGAGATCAGGCAACAATGCAATCTTTAAGAGATCAAATTTCTAAGATTCAGAACAAGTATGTAGACCAAAACAAAAAATTCATCACCACTAATAAAGATTCTTACATTTCATTATTATTGTTAACGCAATTAGCAATGAGTGATGCATTAACTATAGATGAAATTAAAAAATATTACAACGATTTAGACGCTTCTGTAAAAGACACTAAAAAAGGTAAAGAGTTTGCTGAAAACCTTAAAAAAATAGAAACTACGCAGAAAGAAAGTCAGGAAAAAAAAAATAAAGTTGCAATAGGACAAAAAGCTCCGGACTTTACAGCTAACACTCCTGATGGAAAACCAGAGTCTTTACACAAAAATTTAGGTTCAAAAGCAACAATTATCGATTTTTGGGCATCATGGTGTGCACCATGTCGTCAAGAAAATCCGCATGTAGTAGCACTTTACAATAAATTCAAAGCACAAGGTTTAAAAATCGTAGGTGTTTCTTTAGATAAAGAAAAAGAAGCTTGGGTAAAAGCAATTGCCGATGATAAATTAGATTGGTTGCAAATATCAAATTTAAAATTTTGGGACGATGTTATTGCAAAGGAATATGCAGTAGAATCAATTCCTGCAACATTTATTTTAGATGCTAACGGAACAATTGTAGCAAAAGATTTAAGAGGTGCAGAATTAGAAGCAAAAATTGCAGAACTTGTAAAGTAATACTTCTTGCAAAATGATAAAAAAGTCGGTACATTGTTACCGACTTTTTACTTTTTATATATGATACGAAAATTAACACTTTTACACTTTTTTATACTAACATCATTTTTTGTTAACGCACAACATTCTATTGAAGGAAAAGTTGTAGGATTTGAAAACGGCACAAAAGTTTATATATTTCAACAAGTTGATGACGAGTCGGTAAAAATCGATTCTACCGAAATTAAGAATAATTCCTTTAAAATTGAAAGTAGTTCAACACCAGAAATTGATCTTTACTATATTGAATTAGGCACCACGCAAGAATATATTTTTACGTTCATTTTGGAAAGTGGTATTATAAATTTTTCGTTTGACAAAGACAAACCATCCGAAGTAAATGTTAGCGGCACAAAGAATAATGATTTAATGACTTCTTATAACCAAGAAGCTATGCAAATTCAAGATGAAATAATGAATTTCCAAAACCAGAATCAGAAGAAATTCATGGAAGCTCAACAAAAAGATGATAAAGAAACTATACAATTTTTGTTTGATCAAGTCACAAAACTTCAACAAAAATACATTGATCAAAATATAAACTTTTCTACAACACATAATGATTCTTACATAGCTTTATTATTAATAGAACAATTATCATTAAGCGATGCGATAACAAATGATCAAATTAAAAATCTTTACTATAATTTAAACACAAGAATAAAAGACACAAAAAGAGGAAAACTTTTTTTAGAAACTATACAAAAAATTGAAGTTTCCCAAAAAGAGAAAGAAATTAAACAGCAAAAAATTGCCATAGGTCAAAAAGCTCCGGACTTTACAGCAAACACACCTGAAGGGAAAGCAGAGTCTTTACACAAAAATTTAGGTTCAAAAGCAACAATTATTGATTTCTGGGCATCATGGTGCGGACCGTGTCGTCAAGAAAATCCTAATTTTGTTACACTGAATAAAAAATATAAAAATAAAGGTTTAAGAATTATTGGTGTTTCATTAGATAAAGAAAAACACGTTTGGACAAAAGCTATAAAGCAAGATAATTTAGATTGGTTGCAAATATCAAACTTACAATTTTGGGACGATGCCATAGCAAAAGAATACGCTGTAGAATCAATTCCTGCGACATTTATTTTAGATGCTAACGGAACAATTGTAGCAAAAGATTTAAGAGTCGCAGAATTAGATGCTAAAATTGCAGAACTTGTAAAATAATACTTCTTGCAAAATCATAAAAAAGTCGGTACATTGTTACCGACTTTTACGTTTTACAATTATGCTGCAAAAAAATATTTTTTATTTACTCCTACTCTTTGCTCCTTTTATAGCAAGTGCCCAACAAATTGGAAAACAACAGCAGAAAGAAAATTCTAAAAATGAAGGTTTTGCCGAGTTTGAAAATTTCATTAAACCTTACAGAGAAAAATTAGAAGAAATTTCTCAGCAGAAACCTAAAATAGCGGATCCGTCAAACTTTACTATCGAAGAAAGAAATGCCTATGTGAATCATTTTCTATTAGAAAAAAAAGCAAAAAATGACATTGAATTAGCAAAATTTATCTTTATAGAACAAAATAAAAACAGCAGTTATACTCCAATTTTAGTGGCTGAAAAATTAAATAGTGTTTTTGAAGAAGTTAATTATGATTTATTAGAAACTTTTTATGAAGGATTAAACCAAAACGATAAAAATTCTGAAAAAGGCAAAAAACTCGCATCATTTTTAAAAGAATACGAACAGATAAGAATTGGTGGTAAGGTTGCAGATTTTTCATTACCCGATGTAAATAAGAAACCGAAAACCTTATATAAAAATTTAGGCAAATATACCATTATTGATTTTTGGGCTTCGTGGTGTGCTCCTTGTCGACAAGAAAACCCAAACACTGTTGCACTTTACAATAAATATAAAAATAAAGGACTTAAAATAATCGGAGTTTCGTTAGATACAGATGAACAAAAGTGGATTGGTGCAATTGAAAAAGACAAGTTAACGTGGTTGCAACTTTCAAATTTAACCGGGTGGAAAGAATCTTTACTACAGTATTTTAAAGTAACATCTATCCCTAAATTAATTATATTAGATAAAAAAGGAACTATTATAGCTAAAGATTTAAGAGGTGAAGGATTAACTAAAAAGATAGATGAGCTATTCTCAAAAAAATAAAATCGTACTTACACAGTAGTCATGGTCGGAATAAAGTTCCGGCCATTTTTTATGCTTAAGTTTTGAACACT
>CAMLFV010000040.1 GCA_946479395.1 uncultured Flavobacterium sp.
TGCCTGACTTAAAGATGCTTTAAAAGCAGCGGCATCTAAAGGTTTATAATCAAAAAGTGCAGACGGCATCATTGGTTTACACTGATTAAAAACCTGTGCAAAAGTAGCATTTGCCTTTTCGTAATTTTTCAGATTCTTATACGCGCCACCCACATAACTTAACGCCTGATAATACAGACTGTTTTTAGGCTGATCTTTCTGCGTGTCGTTAAAAAAGGCAATAACCGAACCGCGATCCGATGAATAAAATTTAGATCGAACCACCTGAAACCACATACGGTTTTTAAAGAAATCGTCTTTATTTGAAGTCTGTTTTTTGTACAGATTTTCTACCTTTCCGGTAAAGTCCGTATCGGCATTTAACTGCGTGCGGTTGTTGTAATCCCAATAATTGTAGGATTGGTTTGAATAGGCTTCGATACCACGCGCCAACATGATAAACAACACAAACTTTTGTGTTTTCTCGTCGGATGTATCCAAAGTGAATTTAAAATTCTGCTTTTTAAACTCGGCTTCCGGATTTTTAGCCTGACTAATTGTTCTTAATGGAGCATCTAAATCTTTATTGTACAGATAATATTCTACCGTTTCAGGAGTGTACTTTTTTAAATAACTTGTCCAGTCTGACACATTTTCGTCTTTAAACAAATCGCCAGGTGACTGCACACTGTATCCGTTATAAAAAGTAGTGTAATCATCGTAAAAAAACGGTTGATACTCTTTGTTGTTCACTGTAATTTCGGGTGAAAATATAGAAGTATAGCCCGCGCCCCACTCACCTCCTGCACAGGCATAAACGTAAGCTCCATAAGCTAATATAATAGTTAAACTACCAGCTGCTAACAGTTTTAAAATCTTCTTTTTCATAAGCTTTTAAATTATTTTCATTTAAATCGTAAAATATAATCTCGTTGGGTTTGTGTTTGCTGTTCTTTTTAATATAGTGCATCATTTGCTTTAACTGATCGGCACTTACAGCTTCAATTTTAATTTCATCGTCTTTTGCCAGATATCTGCCTTTAAAAACAACATCTTCTACAACCTTATATCTATTTTCATTGATCTTTTCGAATTGATCTCCCATTAAATCGTTTACTCGTAAACCACCAATTAAATTGGTTACTTGATTACTGCGAACATGCACACCCCAGCTAAAAACGGGCAGGGCAATATTTAAAGGCAACTTGTAATTATGTAACGAATTGATGTAATTTTTTGCTGTTTTTTGACTGTAGATGGAATTATCATCGCCAGCATTGATAACGCCCATGTTATAATACATTAGCACACCGGTTTTTACTGAAGGAACACCCGTTTTTTCGGGATACTTAATTTGATGCAATCGAATAGTTGCTGATAAATTGGGATGCAGTTTTTTAAATTCTTCTATAAACTGAAAGTAGTTTTGTTTTGATTTAAGACTCCAATCGCAATCAAACTGGATTTCGTTTATCGATACATTTGCCGATTTATTGATCTGTTGGATATAATTGTACACCTTTACCGCCAAACTATCGACAGCATTGTTTTGCAAGAAAACTTCATTCTTAATATACACAACCGGAACAACATTATATCCTTCCGGTTTCTGATTAAAAACTACTGGCGCAACTGGAATTGCTTGATTATTCTGTAAAGCCACATCGAAATACCGAATGTACAGTTTTTTGACATTCAGATCTTTTAAATACTGTTGTTCGGTTTCGGTTAAACTAAACGAAGTACGCCAAAAATAAAATGCCGTGTCTATTTTTTCTGTTTTTGCCGAACAAGCCACCAATAAGGAAACCAGCAACATTAACAACCAATTTTTTTTCATATTCAAATATAAGAAAATGCATTTGTTTTATAATAAATACAATTTTTTTAGTGTTAAGAATTTTAGCCTTATATTCGCCTAATAAAAAACTAAATTTATAACTTATGAAAATATTAAAATCATTACTTCAGATTTCTTTAATTAGCTTTGTTGGAATATTAATCTCTTGCGAAAATAATTCTGATTCCTATGAAATAATTGAACCAGCAATCCAAGAACCTATCGATTTATCAAAGGATTCGTTATACATCTCAAAAAACAACCCTTCAACTTTTGAACTTGTTGATTTTAAAGTGACTGTTAATACTAATGGAAAAGAGATTAGAGATGTTTATGATTCGTTGACTTTTGCTGTTTCTAATATTGACAAAGAACTTAAGTTTTTTTCAATTAGTTATGAAGATCCAAATAATCCTATTGGTCATCCTCAGGAATTTGGACCTAATGTATGGAAACACTATTTTACAACACCTGGTTTACATACAGCCTATATTTATACATACAAAAATGGTGTAAAGAAGCTTTTAAAGTCTGCCGATTTCAACGTTTCAAAGAGTTCAGACTTGTTTAATGTAAACTGGAATAATTTTAAAGCCGAACAACTAACTTTTGTAAATTTATTAGAAAGGCATAGAATAAATGTATCAAAAAGCTTAAAAAGTATTTCATTTAATAATAACATAAAAGTTATTGGTGCAACCTGTAATTGGCAAACAACTCATTGGCCTTTTAAAGCGGAACTTTATAACCGAAGTAATGAAATATTTTTAGATTATTTAGAAAGCACGTATGGTTCACCAACTTATTTAACAACAACAGAAAGTAACATCATTAATATATTCAACAGTACATTTGTATCAACAAAACTTTCTTCTCCTGAAAGCATTTTCGGTATTTGGATAACTGAAACTTCAAATATTGCAGTAATCATTCAAAAGTATTCAGAATCTCAACAAGAATACCAGATAATTGCTGAGGAAAAAAAATAGTAAAAAAATTAATGTAACTGTAAAAACTATTCCTGCGAAGCGGTGTTATCTTTATTCAACAATTTAATTTCGTTTGTTTGCACCGCATCTTCGTATCGAACAAAAACAGGTGTTGCACCCAAACCTTTACAGGTAAAAAATACGGTATAGCCTTTTTTATCGTCGCCCGAAACATTTATGGCTTTCAGTTTTAATTTTTTGTTCATATTGTCGGCACGCAGGTATGCATCGTTTTGGGTGATGTACATGTAACGTTCAAAGTTACTTGGATTGCTAATTTGCAAGCTGTCACCTACTTTAACTGTAGCGCCGCTTTTAGAAACATATTCGGTGTAAGTACCTGCTTTGGTCAACGCATCGTGCGAAACCGATTTAACTTTTTTGTTTTGAGCCACAACGTGCTGACCAACAACAATTAAAAGAAGTAGTATAATTTTTTTAAAATGGATATTTTTCATAATTAATAGCATTTAATTTCAATTAAAAGTAATCATTTTTAATGTGAAATTTTATATTTTAGATAAAATTTGTAAAAGTATGATCAGTAAAAATTTTCCTACCAAAATGCTATTACCTTTAACCATTATATTATTAAGTGCTTGCAGTTCCAGTTTTGACAGTAAAGAATATCCTATTATGTACTCATCAAAAAACACGCAATTTAACATGTTTATTTATAGTGGTAAATTTCCTGTTGATGAAAAACTTATATTTAATGAAGATAAAAGTTATTTTTACGAGACATGTAGTTTAAACGAAAAAGGAACATGGAAAATAAAAGGTGATTCACTATTCTTATTTTGCCAAGAAAAAGGTTTTAAAAATGAAAATTTGTATAATATTGATTCATTAAAGCAGGTTGTAATCTGTAGAGAAATACCAACAATTTGGGTAATAAAGAACAACCGAATAAAACAAGTTGAAAGAAATCTTCTTTTATTTGAATAAAAACAAAACCCCGACGGAGTTTAGAACTCCGTCGGGGTTGGTAAATTATCTACTAAATAAGATTACTTGATAATCTTCAATTCATTAATTAAGTTGGTTGCGCCTGCGTATTTATCAATAATGAACAATACGTAACGGATATCAACATTAATGGTACGTTGTAATTTAGGATCAAAAATAACATCACCAGCCATAGCTTCAATGTTACCGTCGAAAGCTAAACCAATCAACTCTCCTTTTCCGTTTAAAACCGGTGAACCAGAGTTACCGCCTGTAATATCGTGATCCGTTAAAAAGTTTACGTGTAACGTTCCGTCTTTATCGGCATACTGTCCGTAATCTTTTGCGTTATACAAATCAATTAAACGTTGTGGGTTTTCAAACTCTTCGTCGCCTGCTTTATGTTTTGCAATGGTTCCTTTTAAAGTCGTGTACCAATTGTCAGTTGCATCGTTCGGACGGTCTGCACGGCGAGGTAAATCAATTACTTTTCCGTAAGTTAAACGCAATGTTGAGTTAGCATCAGGATAGTATTTTGTTTTTGGATTTGCCTTGCGTAATCCATCAACCAATTTGCGGAAAGCTACATCGTATTTTTCTTTTAACGGAGCAATTGCTACTGATCATTGATTTATCAGGATTTTTCAAATACTTCATCAATAAATCTTTTGATGAAAACACACTACCTGCAAATGCTTTATCTACAATTTTAGAATAATCGTAATTATTTTTCTCACCTAATTGTTTTACATACGGAGCCACATCATAACCTGTAGATTTTGTTGCATATAAGTTTAACTGACGCGCCAACATTTCAGCTTCTAACGGACCATAAAAACCTTTATAAGTATCGTTAATTGCCTCTTCTAATCTTGGGCGCATTTCTGCACGCTTCGCTTCGTTTTCATTGGCATACTGAATTAACGCATTTCCGAAACTATAAGGAATTGCAGCTAAATCTGACGTACGTAAAATAGTCATTAAATAATTGTCGTGACGTGCTTTTTCGTTAGTTGCAGCGTAATACGCATTAATGTCGGCAACAACGTTTCCGTATTCTTCTTTATTTTTCTTTTTGTTAGCCCATTTGTTAAACTTAGCTTCGTTTTTACGTTTTGTATCGGCTGTTTTTTGAGCTGTTAATGCATCGATCATTCCCTGACGGTTTTTCCAGTAGTTGGCAACACCTGCGTATTTACTTGCATAAGCCAAACGAACTTCGTCTTTCTGATCCATGTATTTTTTCATCACATCCATTCCTAAACGAGATCCTTCAACCCAAGCAGGATAAGCAAATTCAACGTTTTGCTGAATTCCTTCTGCCGGCATCCAACGGTTTGTTCTACCCGGATATCCTAAGATCATAGAGAAATCGCCTTCTTTTAAACCTTGAATATTTACAGGTAAAAAGTGTTTTGGTTTTAACGGAACGTTGTTTGCAGCATATTCTGCAGGGTTTCCATTCGCATCGCCATAAACGCGGAACAATGAAAAATCACCCGTGTGGCGTGGCCATTCCCAGTTGTCTGTATCGCCACCAAACTTACCGATTGATGCTGGTGGAGTTCCCACTAAACGAACATCGGTATAATCTTGATACACGAAATAGTAATATTCGTTACCTTGGAAGAAAGATCGAACTGAAACAGTATATTTACCGCCTTCGTTATTTTCTTTATCGATTTTTGCAATTTCCTGATTGATTGCTTTTTCGCGTTCAGCCTCAGTCATTCCTTTGTTAACAACACCTAAAATACGTTTTGTAACATCGTCCATACGAACAAAGAAACGTACCGAAATATCTTTAGGTTTGCGTTCATCGGCTTTTGTTTTTGCCCAGAAACCATTTGTTAAAATATCGTCTTGCGGAGTAGAAAGTTCTGCAATTTTATCGTATCCACAGTGGTGGTTTGTTAAAACCAATCCTTGATCCGAAATAATTTCGGCAGTACAACCGCCATCAAACTGCACAATAGCATCTTTTAAAGAGTGGTTGTTTATGCTGTAAATTTCGTCAGGCGTTAACTGTAACCCCATTTTTTGCATATCGCGGTGGTTTAAACGTTCAATGAACATTAAAAACCACATTCCTTCGTTTGCAAACATACCCAAAGGCATTGCCAGCATAAACAAAGAAAGAAATAAGCTTAATTTTTTCATTATTAATGTTGATTTTTTCTTTACATGCGAAGATAATAAATTGTTTTTAGTTGTAGGTTATTAGTTACTTAAGATACTTATTTGGTTTGATATTTTTAATTGATAAAGGCGTTCTGCGGAATTTCTCCACAAAAAACCACAACTCATCAATAGAACTTTTTGTTTTTAGATCCTTTTAAATTGACATCTTCTAAATCATCAAACAATAAATAGCTGATTTTGTATAGAATATTCCTAAATATCAACTTAAAAGACTAAGAACATTGTAATGTTATAAAAAACGGTTCGGTTTTAGTTAATGATTTTATTTAAAATTTTAAACCATGAAAAAAATATTCAAAAATTTTATTGGCTTGTGTGCTTTAGCCGTTGTTACAAGCGTTCTTTTTGTGAATTGTAGCAGTAGCGATGATGGAGCAAATCCGGTTGTTCCTGGAATTGAAGGTAAAAGCATGAAATTTACCATTACCATTGATAATGTAACTATGGACGATTATATATCGTTTGTTGCCGTGAGTTCGTCTTTCAACACCAATACAATTTGGAAAGTGAATGGAACAGAACGCACAAACGAAACAGGTATTTCTTTAGACAAACAAAGCTTTTCAGGATCTACCAAAACGTATGTTATTGAAAGTATTTCGCCATTACCTGCCGCAAGTTTAAGTATGCAGTTTATTCCTTTTAACAACAAAAGCATTACGTATTCTTACAAAGCAGAAATTAATGGAACGGTGGTAAAAGACGAACAAAACATTACAGTAACCAACCCAAACAGCCATACAGCACAATACAGTTACTAATAAAAAATGTCTCTAAAATTTTTAGGGACATTTTATTTGGTACGATATTAAATTCAGTTGCTAAAATTTGATCACATTATATATTTTTCATTACATTTATTAAAATTTAAAAATTAATTACGTTATGGGATTATTTTCATTTATTAAAGAAAAGGGCGCTAAAATTTTTGGCAAAAAAGAACAGGAAGCTCCTGTTGAAGAGAAAAAAACATTGCAGGCACAAGCTTTGTTAGATTATGTAAAGCAGCTTGGTTTACCTTACAACAGAATTAAATTATCGGTTACCGATGATGATGTTAAGGTTGAAGGCGAGGTTGCTGCACAAGAAGATGCCGAAAAAATTGTTTTAGCAATTGGTAATGTTGAAGGTGTTGACCAAGTTGATAACTTAATGACTGTTGCTACACCGGCTCCACAAGCACAATTTTACACAGTTGTAAGTGGCGATACCTTATCGAAAATTTCTAAAGAATTTTATGGCGATGCCAACAAATACAACACTATTTTCGAAGCAAATAAACCCATGTTAACACATCCTGATAAAATTTATCCGGGTCAGGTTTTAAGAATACCAAATTTATAAACTGAAAAATCCTCTTAAATTTTTTAAGAGGATTTTTTTGATTATCTATTCCACAATCCGCGATTGTTTTCACGTGCTTCTACTTGAAACTTATGAAATAATTCGCTGTATCGTACATTTGGTGGCACCGTCATAATTCAGGCGTAACCTTCTTTTACCATGACAGCGTTTACAAAAGTTTCATTTTCTAAATACACATACGCTAAAGTTCTGCCGTATCGGTCTAAAGAATCAATATCTGTTTCTAAACGTACTCTTTTATTTTTCAACAATTTGGTTAGATACGCTTTAGATTCTTTACCGTAATAACCTTCATCTTTTTTCCAACGCTTTTGCGATTCGGGAGCATCGATACCTGTTAACCTAATTTTTATTCCTTTTGATGTTCCGTTATCTATCCAAAATGTATCGCCATCTACAACTTTTGTAACAGGATACCATTCTTGAAATTGTTCTGCGGTTTCTAAAAAATCGTTCTTGTTTGAACTGCAAAAGGTTAACGATACCAATAAAAAGAGTATATAAAGTTGTTTCATGGGGTTTGTTTTAAATTGCAAAAATGAGGATTATTTACAAACTTACTCTTAACAAGAATCAATTTCTTACGACTTTCCACATTCAACAAAAAAATCCGACTAAAAAGCCGGATTTCAAACATTTTCTTAGAAACAAACAACCCTAAGAAAACAACAACAAAGTGTTTCAATGTAATATTTTAAAAATGAATTTATATTAACCCTATATCTTTGGTTTGACTGATAAGATGTGTAATGTTTCGAGAATTAAAATGAATTTTCAGTTTATTTATGCGTTTTTCAACACTGCTCATGCTTGCCGATGTATAATTTTTACTCCTAAAGTCTTTACTAATTTCTTCTTGAGAATATCCTTTGGCTAAAAGATTCAACAATTCAATATCTTGTTCTTCAATTTCAAAAACAGAAGCTTCGCGAAACATACTTTGAAGATTTTCCGGAACATATTTTCCGCCGTTTGCATACACGTTTTCAATGGCTTTTTTTAGCTCTTGTGTGCTGTTTCGCCCTTTAGAAACATAGGCATTTATTAAATTGTTATCGAACATATTTTTAATTTTTGCCATACGGTCTTCTATTGAATATACAATGATGTGAATTTCGGGTTGAATTTCTTTTACCGCCTGTACCAATTCTTCGCCCGAACGCAAAATGGTTTTGGTGTGATCGGCTTTAAAAGAAAGATCAGAAATCAACAAATCATAAGGATTGTTTTCCTGTAAAGCTTTTTTTATTTTTAATAACGCATCGTCGCAATATTTGGCATGATGAATTTCCATAGTTGAATATTCTGCCAAAGCTGTCATTATACCAAAACTAATGGTATCGATATCTTCTGCTATTAAAACTTTTTTAAACATTTTATTCTTTTTATAACGAGAAACGCAACACAGCTTTCACGCCCTTTTTTACTTTCGAGTCAAAAGTAATCGTTCCATTTATAGTTTTTATGCGGGTTTCCACATTTTGGAGTCCATTTTTTATTTTTTCTTTATTTTTATCGAATCCAACACCATTGTCGGTATATTGAATTTCGGCGTATTTGTTAGATTTTGAGAATTTTATAACCACCAAATCTGCCCTGCTGTGTTTTTTCATATTCACTAATAATTCTTGAATAATTCTGTACAAAACCACTTTTTTGATCTTATTTAAATTATCCCACGAAAAATCATCGATACCTGCCGTAATAATTTTCACTTGCGAATTTTGAAATTCTAATAGCATGTTTTTCAGATAACTTACATATTCCGTTCCTGTTGGAATAAAACTGTTTTCTTTGGATATATTTCGGGTACGGTTGTAAACGTCTTCTAAATGATCTAATAATTTTACTTTGTTGTTTCCATCAGATAGATCGGTGTTTTCGGCGTAAGAAATGGTGTGATACACATCGTTTGCCAACTCATCATGAATTCGGCTTGCAATGCGCTGTTCGGTTTTATAGTTTTCTTCGATTTTTTCCTTTGTATGTCTGTTGCGGAGATAATAATAGATAAAATAAAACAATATTGTTACGAGAGCTATTACAGAACATAATAGTAAATTGGTATTTTTTTGCTTTTGAATAGTTAACTGATTTTCGACTTCTTTTGATTTAAGCACCTGATTTTGTTCTAACTCTTTGGAATAATCAAAACGCATTTTAGCAAACTGGTTTTTTGCCTGATTTCTAACGCTGGTAATGCTATCGTTTAAACGAATATATTCTTCGGAATAATTTAATGAAGCATCATTCTTTGTTAGTGGAATCAACTTTTTTAAAGCCAAAATTTTATTATCGATGCTTTTGTGTTTAGTTGCTAATACTAATGCTCTTTTAAGATATGATACTGCTGTAGATTTGTTTTTTAGTACATAAAAATTGGATAGTTCAATATAATTTTCAATCGATAATATTTCAAAATGTGCTCTTTCTCTTATTTTTAATGATTGTAAAATTTGTTGTAGCCCATTGTTAGTATCTTGTTTAAATAAAGCATTTCCTAAATTTAGTAAAACAGCCGATTGTAAATTTTCATCATTAGTTATTAACTCAGAATCTAACAAATTATAAAGTGTTTGTTTTGCTTTTTCGTATTGGTGTAAAGCTATATATAAAGAAGCTATATTATTTCTTAAATAACTTTCTTCTAAAGATTTTTTTTCTGTAAGTGTTAATGCTTTTTGGTAATACGTAATGGCTTCATCATATTTATCCGATTTCTTGTAAATGCTCCCTAAAATATTATATGTTTCAATTATATAAGAGTTGTTTTTTCCTTTTAGATATTCCAAAGCTTGTGTAGCCAATTCTTCACTTGTATTATAATCATTATAAAAATAATGAATACGTGCCATCATAAGTTGGTTATATGCTAACGATAAGCTGTCATTAACATCATAATAAACCACATTGGAATTTTTAAAATAATAATAAGCACTATCGTATTGCGTATTGTTATAAAGAGAATTTCCTTTTAACGAATATGAATAACCAAGATATTTTTTATTCTTTTTCTTTTTAGAAATAGTAATAAGCTGATTTACATAAAAATCTGAACTATCTGGCATAATATCCATAAAATGATAAGCTTTATTACCAATTCCTTTTAAATACAACGAATCAATAGCGTATTTTTCCGCAAGAAGAATTCCTTTATTGGTAACTTTTATTCGATCATTCAAATTAAGATCATCAGAAAAAGACAGATCATAAAGTGAATCTATTATTTTATTAGGATAATTACTAGCGTCATTCGTGCTGAAATTCTCTTTACAAGAAAAACATAACAAAGCAAAAAGTAATAAAATAAGGTAGTTATATTTCATTAATCTTCTAAAGAAATTAAAACACCCTAAATTATTACTTTTATTTAGTTAAACAATAATTTTATTTAAGAATAACCGGTGGTTTTATAAAAGTATTAAATTATAAAAACTATATAACTGAAACCAAAATAAGTAAACAAAAAAAGGAGCTAATCTCAACAGATGTTCCTTTTTTTATTTTCAATATAACTTTAAAATCGGTAGAAAACAGAAAGATCTAAATTCATGTCAAAACCGATAACAGTTCCTGAATATTCATAAAAATCCGAATGTGCATCATCAAAATAAATAAACATTTGCGTTTCTCCATTATTGCTTCTTTCTGTAATAATTGGATCAACTAAGTTGTCGTATTTTACATATCTGTTTTTAATACCAACGCCGATTTTTGGAATTATACCAAACGATTTTTCCTCATTAAAATGAATTTGCATACCATACACAAATAACAAACCTAATTTGGTTCTAGAAAAATCGCCCGATTTTGCTCTTACAACATAATTTTCATCTGATGTAACATATCGTACTCCGTTATCAAATCTATCAGTATGGTTTAAATATTGAGCCTGCAAACCAATAAAGTGTGGTGTTTTCTTATTTCTTCTAAAATACTTTTGTATCTCTGGTCTAATTTCAAAAACTTGAAAATCTTGCCGTGGTTTACCTACAATTTCTGTCCATGTTTTATTTCCAGCATTACTACCATAAGAAATTGTTGCTCCTACTTTATACTTCTCATTCAAATTATAAAAATAACTCACGCTGTATCTTGGAACATCTGAAATAGTAAAACTTTTTAAACTAAATTGTAGCTGATGCTTTTTTAAAGTGTCTTGTGCCTTAGCATTAAAACCAGTTAATATTAGGGTTACAAGCAGTAATTTAAAATTCATAAAACTGTTTTATTTTGATATAGTTATTTGGATAAAAATATAAAAAAAACACTTCGAAAATGAAGTGTTCTTTTACTAATTCAGCATTTGCCACAATTTATCTTTTAGCTCGGTTAAGCCTTGCTGAGCGACAGATGATATAAATAAGTACGGAAGTCCGTCAAATTCTTTATCTAATTGCTCTTTTAATTCGTCTTTTAGTTCATCGTCTAACATATCGCATTTAGAAATGGCTATTAAACGGTCTTTATCTAACATTTCCGGATTGTATCTTCTTAATTCATCCAACAAAATATCATATTCTTTTTTAATATCGTCTGCATCTGCAGGAATCAAAAATAACAAGGTTGAATTTCGTTCAATATGGCGTAAAAAGTAATGTCCTAATCCTTTACCTTCGGCAGCGCCTTCAATAATTCCAGGAATATCAGCAATTACAAACGATTTAAAATCGCGGTATTCCACAATTCCTAAGTTTGGTTTTAGCGTTGTAAACGGATAGTCGCCAATTTTTGGTTTTGCCGATGTTAAAACCGACAATAATGTTGATTTTCCTGCATTTGGAAAGCCCACCAAACCAACATCTGCCAACACTTTTAATTCCAAAATAATATCAACCTCTTCCGCAGGCATACCTGGCTGTGCATAGCGTGGCGTTTGATTGGTTGACGAGCGAAAATGCCAGTTACCCAAACCACCTTTACCACCTTTTGCCAAGATTTTTTCTTCGCCGTTTTCGGTAATTTCAAAAAGTAATTCGCCTGTTTCTTTATCTTTTACAACCGTTCCAAGCGGCACATCAATGTAACGATCTTCGCCATCGCTACCAGTACTACGCGAACTTCCACCGTCGCCACCGTGACCTGCTTTTATATGTCGTTGAAAACGCAAATGATGCAGCGTCCATACACTTTCGTTACCACGAATGATTACGTGACCGCCACGACCACCATCTCCACCATCGGGACCACCTTTTTCAATAAATTTTTCGCGATGTAAATGCGATGATCCTTTACCACCTTTACCAGATGCTACATATATTTTTACGTAATCTACAAAATTTCCTTCTGTCATTGTTTTAATCTTTGATGATTATCAATAGTTTTTATCTTTTTTATTAATGAAAAACTTCGTCAGTTCGAGCGAAGTCGAGAACCGAAGCTTGTCGAGAACTTCTCGATACACTTCACTACGTTGCGTTACTCGAAGTGACGTCTCGTTAAGTTCAATAAATAAAATATTTGATAGAACTTAAATAATCAGTTAATCTTTTAATAGAGAAATCCCTATTTTATCAATTTTTACTCCGTTTGAAGCCAATACTTCAAACTCCATTTTATTCCAAATTAATTTTTCGCCTGTTTTTGGTATGTACGATAATTCTTTCATCACCAAACCACTTACGGTTGTTACATCATAATCGGGCATTAATTCATCTAACTCAAAATACGAAAGCAAATCGTGCAGGGGATAAAATCCATCAACAATCCATTCGCCTTCGGCTACTTCTTCTAACTTAAATTCTTCTTCGTAAAATTCAGAAGCATCGCCCACCAACGATTCCAAAATATCGTTTAAGGTAATTACTCCTTGAATTACGCCATACTCATCAGACACCAATGCAAAGTGATTTTTTGACGTTTTGAACTGTTCTAAGGCTTTGTATGCCGATGTGTGTTCGATAAAAAAAGTTGGTTCCTTTATAATCGATTTTAAATCAACATTGTCTTTTTCAAACAAAATAAAGAGATCTTTTAACGATACAACTCCGATTACCTCATCCAATCCACCTTCGCAAACTGGGTAAAATGAGTGTAAATCTTCTATTACCTTTGCTTTTAATTCCTGCAAATTGTCTTCGCAATCTAAATACATTACCGATTTTCGGTGCGTCATTAAAGCATTTACCTTTAAATCGCCAATATTAAAAACGCGTTCCACAATATCTTGTTCAATTTCCTGAACCTCGCCTACTTCGGTACTTTCTTTAATGATGGATCTAATTTCTTCTTCGGTAACTTTTCCGTCGGCAGTTGGTTTTATGTTGAAGATATTCAGCAGCAAATCAGACGATTTGGTAAGCAACCACACAAACGGCGCGGCAACTTTAGAAATAAACGTCATGGGAATGGCTACCATTTTTGCTATGGCTTCGGGATAATTCAAACCTAAACGTTTTGGAACCAGCTCGCCTAAAATCAGCGTAAAAAAAGTAAGTAAAACCAACACAACTCCGACACTTAACGATGATGCGTACGGTTGTAATGATGGAATTTGAGCAATAAAAGTTTGTAAGTCGGTGGTTATTTTATCGCCCGAATAAATACCTGTTAAAATGCCGATTAAAGTAATACCAATTTGTACGGTTGACAGGAAGTTGTTGGGCTCTTCAACCAGCTTTAAGGCGGCTTTTGCACTGCTGCTGCCTTTTTTTGCAGCCATTTCTAAACGGTTCTTCCTGGAAGATACTAATGCCATTTCGGACATTGAGAAAATGCCGTTTAAAATGATTAAAATAAAGATGATTAAAATTTCCACTATTGTTGTTCTATTAAATGCAAATAATCTTATCCTAAATTACAAAAAAGGATAAGATTATTTAAAATTATTTTTTTTAGGATTAAAAACGATCAATCACCGCGCTTAATCTTTCGGTAATTTCCTGTATGGATCCGATACCGTTTACTGCATGGTATTTGTTTTTGTTGGTATAATACTCAATTAACGGAGCCGTTTTTTCATTGTACTCCTCGTAACGTGTACGAATTTTTGTTTCGTCTTGATCGTCTGCTCTACCTGAAGTTTTACCGCGTTCTAAAATACGTGCAACCAAAACATCATCATCAGCTTCTAAACCAACGGTTGCCGTAACTTCTAAATTAATCGACTGTAAAAAAGCATCCAACGCTTCGGCTTGAGCAATTGTTCTTGGAAATCCATCAAACAAAAAACCAGCTTTATCCATGTTGTTAGCTACTTCGTTCTTTAACATATCAATCGTAATAGCATCGGGAACTAGTTCGCCTTTATTGATAAATTCTTGCGCTTTCTTACCCAACTCTGTTTCGTTCTTAATATTAAAACGGAAAACATCGCCCGTAGAAATGTGCGTTAAATTGTATTTTTCTTTTAAAAACTCTGCCTGCGTGCCTTTACCAGCACCCGGCTTTCCGAATAAAACTATTGCAATCATTTTTGTATGTTATTTTATTTGATAAACTTCGCCTAAATTTCTGCCTTGCTTGTTATAATCTAATCCGTAACCTACAATAAACTTATTTTCGATACTAAAACCTATGTATTTAATATCAATGTCTTGTTTGTAAGCTTCGGGTTTAAAAAACAAGGTTGCTGTGTTTATGCTTTTTACCTTAAATCTGTTTACTAAATTGAACAGCGCCGCAATGGTGTTGCCGGTATCAACAATATCTTCTACAATAACAACGTGCTTATTTGTTAAATCAATATCCAACCCTAAAAGTTCGGTTACGTTGCCCGTAGTTTCGGTACCGTTGTACGATGCCATTTTTATAAATGAAATTTCTGCAGCACTGGTATACTGTTTCATTAAGTCGGCAGCAAAAATGAACGCGCCGTTTAAAACCACTAAAAAAACAGGAACTTCGTTTTGGTAATCATTCAATAAATCTTTTGCCAAACGCTGTACTTCCGCATTAATTTCTAATGCCGAAAGGTAGGGTACAAAGGTTTTATCTAAGACTTGAATTTCCATATTTATTTTAACCCTGCAAATATACGAATACGTGTACTTTAATTAAAAGTTTATTCGCAGTTTTGCCAAATATATTTTTATTTTTATCTTAATTTTTGTTTTTAATAATTTTATATGGATGTAATTACCTATTTCTCAACACATCACCACAACTTAAGTACACCAAGCCGAACGTTGGCTATGAATCATATTCTGGATCAGGGCATTTTGGCAGATGATTTTATCGAAGTAATTTATTTTGTTGATGAAAAGCAGAAAATTGTGCTGTATCATGCATTGGATATGCTGGTGGAACGCCATATTGATTATTTGAACGATCATTTGGATCTGTATCTGGAAAAAGCGTTGAACGAAACCCATGAATCTACCAAACGCTGTGTTTCCCGAACGATATTCCATCAATTAAAAAACAATAAAAACCTTTACAATAAAGACCAAAAACAACAGATTGTGCACACGATGTTCGATTGGATTATTCTACCATCGGCAGTGGCAACACGGGTAAACGCTATACATATCCTGTATTTTTTGGTCGATCAAGAAGAATGGATTAAAGAACAATTAATTGCACTTATCGAGCAAAATTTACTGTTGCAAGAACCATCTTTTTTAAGTCGCGGTAGGAAAATATTGAAACTGCTGCATAAGCAAAAATCTTAAGCTTAAAAACAAAAAAAACTTGTTGTTAAACAAGTACAATCAACATAAAAAATAAGTAAGAGTTTATTTCTTTACCACTTTCTTAACAGCTGTACCTTCGGTGGTTTCAATGTGTAGTAAATAAGTACCTGCGGAAAGATTCTCTACATTTAGTGTATGTTCTTTTTCAAAGTTCCCCTTTTGCTCTTTTATTGTTTTACCATTAACATCATAAACTGTTAACTCTGTTATAGTAATATTCTCACTATTGGTTATAGTAAGCATATTGGTTACCGGGTTAGGGTAGATATTAAATTTCGAGGACAGTACAGTATCTACACTTGCACTAGGTATCATACTTACAGCAGAAACACTAATATTATCATATTTATACACAGATTGATTATAGGGTGCTGTGCCTGTCATTGACGTGAGGTGAAAAGATG
>CAMLFV010000041.1 GCA_946479395.1 uncultured Flavobacterium sp.
AACGATTACTGGCACATGATGTTGTCTCAAAAAGGATACATTATTGTTTGTGTTGATGGTCGCGGAACTGGTTTTAAAGGTGCCGATTTTAAAAAGGTAACGCAAAAAGAATTAGGTAAGTTTGAAGTGGAAGATCAAATTTATGTTGCAAAACAATTGGTAAAAGAATCGTTTGTTGATGCAAACAGAATTGGAATCTGGGGTTGGAGTTTTGGCGGATTTATGAGCAGCAACGCACTTTTCCAAGGAAACGATGTATTCAAAACTGCCATTGCGGTTGCTCCAGTAACATCGTGGCGTTTTTACGATTCGGTTTACACAGAACGTTTTATGACCACTCCACAAGAAAACGCGTCGGGTTACGATAATAACTCACCTATTACGCATGCCGACAAGTTAAAAGGAAATTTTTTACTGATTCACGGTACAGCAGATGATAATGTGCATGTGCAAAACGCCATGCTTTTAATTAATAAACTGGTTTATTTGAACAAGAATTTCGATTGGTTGATTTATCCCGATAAAAACCACGGAATCTACGGTGGCAAAACCCGTGAACAATTATATACAAAAATGACCGATTACATTTTAGAGAAATTATAATATTTTATTACATTTGACTTCTTGACAACTTTTTAAGAAATAACAATTTCAAATATGACAGCAACTGATCAACAACAGTTAGAAACAATAAGAAATTTTGAAGGTAAATACCCAAAACAGTTATGGTATTTATTTTTGGTAGAAATGTGGGAACGTTTCTGCTTTTACGGAATGCGAGGTGTATTGGCTATTTTTATGGTTGATATGCTTTTATTGTCTGACAAGGATGCCAATTTAAAGTATGGTGCCATTCAGGCTTTTGTTTACGCATTTACTTTTATAGGTGGTGTTTTTGCCGATAAAATTTTAGGTTTTAAAAAATCGCTTGTATTTGGAGGAATCGTAATGGTTATTGGTAACCTTTTGATTGGTATTGATCCGGAACACTTTTTCTATTACGGAATTACGTTATCAATTATCGGAACTGGATTTTTTAAACCAAACATATCTTCAATGGTAGGCGAATTGTACAACGAGGGAGATCCACGTCGTGATGCCGGTTTTAGTCTGTTTTATTCGGGAATCAACATTGGTGCTTTATTAGGTGGTGCTTTATGCGTTTATTTAGGAAAATTCCACGGATGGAGTTTGGCTTTCTTTGCAGCTGCAACCGTTATGGTTATTGGTGTTGTTATTTTTCTATTAACGAAAAAATCTTTAGGTCCGATTGGAAATTCTCCGTTGCTTCATTTAGATGTTAAGAAAAGAAACATTCGTGAAATTGCAGTTTATGTAGGTGCTGCTTTGTGTATTCCGATAATTCACGCTATGATTGAAAATACTGATTATACTGATTATTTCATGTACACAATTGGTCCGGCTGCATTGATTTATTTCTTCTTCGAATTATCAAAACAAGAATCAAGCAAAACCAAGAAAAAACTGATTGCGGCATTATTGTTTATCACATTCTCCATTATATTCTTTGCATTTTTCGAACAAAGCGGTGGATCATTATCTTTGTTCGCTAAAGGAAACTTGACCAACGAATTACTTTTCTTTACAATAGATCCAAACATTGTAAATAATATTTCAAATGCCTTTTTCGTAATTTTATTCGCACCATTATTAGGTTTGGTGTGGGTAGCATTGGCTAAACGTAAATTAGAACCGAATACGGTAATAAAATTCGGATTAGGATTTTTATTCCTTGCAGGTTCGTTCTTTATACTATACGCAACCAAGTTTTTTGCAGGTCCGGATGGAATCACCTCTTTAAACATCTTCACATCTGCTTATTTAATTATGACATTTGGTGAATTGTGTTTATCGCCAATCGGTTTATCAATCATTACAAAATTATCGCCAAACCGTTTAGTGGGTATGATGATGGGATTATGGTTCTTGGCAAGTGCTTACGGACAGTACGCTGCAGGTTTGTTAGGTGCAGGAATGGCTTCACCTAATGAAAACGCAACCAATATGGACAAATTGATTTTATATACCGATGGTTATTATCAGTTAGCACTTTACGCATTGGTTGCCGGAGTTGTGTTAATAGCAATTTCGCCAATTATTAGAAAATTAATGCAGGAAGTTAAATAATTTTCACCCCAATATATTTTAAAGCGACTATTTTTAGTCGCTTTTTTTGTGCATAATCTTAAATATTTTACTTTATTTGTAGGTTTTAAACTTTCACAAAGATGTCAGACAATACAAAACCGTCATTTTTTAAAACGGTAGGCTCTTTCAATAAAAATTTCTGGATTGCCAGCTTCATGGAATTAATGGAGCGTTGGGCTTGGTACGGAATTTATACACTTCTAGGACTTTATTTGGTTGGATCAACCGATACCGGCGGTTTAGGTTTTGATCACGTTCAGAAAGGAAACATCATGGGAAATATTGTAGGGATACTTTATTTTCTTCCTTTGGTTTTCGGAGTTATTGCAGACCGAATCGGTTATAAAGTATCATTGACTATTGCATACATCATCATGATTTCCGGCTATTACCTGTTGGGCGAAGTAAATACGTATTGGAGTGTTTATATGGTTTTCCTATTGGTTGCAGTTGGTGCGGCGTTTTTTAAACCGGTAGCATCGGCAATTGTAGCTAGAAATACCGACGAAACCACAGGAACAATGGGATTTGGTATTTTCTACATGATGGTTAATATTGGTGGATTTATTGGTCCAGCAATGTCATCGGGTTTACGAACTACTTACGGTTGGAAAATTATATTTATTCAAGCAGCTGTTGTTATTGCTATTAATCTTGTGGTTTTATTGTTATTTTATAAAGAACCAAAGGTTGAAAAACCTAAAAATTCAATAGGTGAAGCTATTAAAGAATCTGTTTTAGGAATTTTTGAAGCTCTAAAAGATATTCGTTTAGGTATTTTATTGTTGTTGATGATTGGTTTCTGGACAATGTTCAATCAATTATTCAACACACTTCCAAACTTTATAGAAGACTGGGTAAATTCTGCAGCAATAAGTAATTGGTTGAATGAAAACCTGCCTGCATTAGGAGGTTTGTTAACACAGGATGGACAAGTAAAACCGGAATGGTTTACAAACATTGATTCGTTGATGATTATCCTATTCCAAATTACTATTTCATTCTTTGTAATCAAAATGCGTCATATCAACGCAGTAATTCGTGGAGCTGTCATTGCTACAATCGGTATCGGTTTAACATTTTATTCGGGTAATGTTTGGTTTACCATTATAGGAACTATGATTTTTGCTATCGGTGAAATGATGAGTAGTCCAACAGTATCTTCATTCATCGCCTTAATTACACCAAAAGGAAAAGAAGGTTTGTATCAAGGAACCTACTTTTTACCGGTAGCTGCGAGTTATTTTGTAACCAGTTTTATATCGGGCGGTTTGTATCAATCATGGTCAGATAAATTATCATTATTGAAAAAAGAAATGGCAGGCAGAAACATTGATATGCCCGAAGTTGTAACCAAAGAACAGTTTATCGAAGAAGGATCAAAAGCTTTAAACATGTCTATTTCTGCCTTTGAAAAACAATTCAACCTAAAAGCCGAAACAATTGATTGGGCAGTTGTGAAGCAATCTTTCACCGATTTAGCAGCATCAAAAAGTATAAATATCAGTCAGGTACATTTTCCTTTTTCTAAAAACGAATATTTTACTTTGGCAGAACAAAAATTAGGAATGAGCCATTGGGATATGACCAATATGCTTTGGGAAGCATACAACCCAAACAAAATTTGGTTTGTAATTGTGGGAATCGGTATATTTTCTATCGTATCGTTAACCATTTACGACCGATTAATTATCAGACCTTTAGAAAAAAAACAAAGAACAATTAAAAACTAATTTTACTATATGGAAACGACTACTCCTTCAGAGTTTTACAAATCGAATGTACTAGGACAACGATCGGGATTATTTGTACTTTTCTTTACCGAAATGTGGGAACGTTTTTCGTTTTACGGAATGCGCGTATTATTAATTCAGTTCTTAACGGCAGCCGTGATTGCGGGTGATCCAAAATCGGGTTGGGCATGGAGTGCAGAACAAGCAGGCGCACTATACGGAACCTACGCAATGATGCTTTACCTTACACCTATTTTTGGTGGTGTAATTGCAGATAAATACATTGGTTCGCGTATGGCGGTTATTATTGGCGCGATAATTATGACGATTGGGCACGCTGCCATGGCTTTTGATACGCCTGTAATGTTCTTCATTGGTTTGGCGTGTTTAGTAATAGGAACCGGATTTTTTAAACCAAATATGCCATCAATTTTAGGAGAAATGTATAAAGATTTACCTCAAAAGAAAGATGGTGCCTATACTATTTTCTACATGGGTGTAAATGCTGGCGCATTCTTTGGAATGATGTTATGCGGATACATTGCTGAAACACAAGGTTGGCATTGGGGCTTTGGTTTAGCGGGTATTTTTATGTTATTAGGAACACTTCAGTTTGCTTTTGCAAAACCATTAATGGGTAATTTGGGTATTTTAGATAAATCCAAAGAAGCTGTAGCTGCTAAAAATGCTGCAGATACGGATAAACGCAATCCATTCACATCATTAGATTATATTTTAATGACCATTGTTGGTATCATTGGTTTCTTATATGCTTTTAACGATCCATTGTCGAAAAACGGAATCATTGATATGTTTGCCTTTTTAGATACTGATGCTTTACGCGGACAATACATTATGATATTTATTGCATTGGCTTTATTTATCTATTTATTAGTTTCACGTATTACAAGATATGATAAAGTAGTACGCGACAGAATGTTTGCTGTTGTTTTACTGGCATTTTTCTTGATTTTCTTCTTCATGAGTTTTGAACAAGGAGCAACATCTTTAGTTTTGGTAGCTCGCGATTATATTGATAGAAGTTTAACAGGATCTGCCTTAACCACTTTTAATATTGTAAACGGCTTATTAACCATTGTTCCTTTGGCAATCATTTCATGGGTATTAATCAAATTGGCTTTAGCTACCTGGAAAAAAATTGCTTTATCAAACATTGTATTGATCTCATGTTTCGTATTGATTTGGGGAGCAGCTTTATGGATGCTTAAAAATGAATTTTCTAAAGAAGCATCAGAAATTACCGTTTCATGGTTTTCAACATTAAACTCGTTCTTCATTATTGCGTTGGCATCAACTGTTTCTAAATTGTGGGAATCAAAATACAATCCTTCAGCAGCATTTAAATACGGTTTTGGTCTGATACTTGTGGCAATCGGATTCTTGGTTTTAGGATTAGGAGCATCAGGAATTGGTGAAGGAGTTAAAATTTCAATGGCATTTTTAGTATTAACCTACTTATTCCACACATTAGGCGAATTGTTTATATCACCTGTTGGTTTGTCGTACGTTTCTAAATTAGTACCTGCACGTATGCTAGCATTTATGTTCGGTATTTGGTACTTGGCAATTGCTATAGCACAGAAAGTTGCAGCAGTTTTAGGTGGTCAGGTTGAAACCATTCAGGAAGAATATTCTTTAAGCCATTTCTTTTTCTTGTTTACAGCAATTCCGGCAGCAGCTGGTTTACTTGTAATGTTGTTAAATCCATTAATTAAAAAATTAATGCACGGAATTAAATAAATTGGTTATCTTTCAAGATTGAAAATTAAAAATATATTGAATGTCAGCAGAAACAGCTAATCCCGATTTTTTTAAATCGAAAGTTCTAGGTCATCCTTCCGGATTATTCGTTCTTTTCTTCACCGAAATGTGGGAACGTTTTTCATTCTACGGAATGCGTGTTTTATTAATTCTATTTTTAACGGCAGCCATTACAGGCAACAATCCTGGTTGGGGTTGGAATGCTGAAAACGCAGGTGCATTGTACGGTACGTATGCCATGTTGTTATACATTACGCCTATTTTTGGTGGAATTATAGCAGATAAATATATCGGATACCGCTGGGCAGTTGTAATAGGATCGATCATTATGACTTTAGGTCACGCATTTATGGCTTTTGACACTCCTATTTTTATGTATTTAGGATTAGCATGTTTAGTAATCGGAACAGGTTTCTTTAAACCAAATATGACTTCTATTTTGTCTGAAATGTATAAATCGTTTCCTGAAAAGAAAGACGGTGCTTACACTATTTTCTATATGGGTGTTAATGCTGGTGCTTTCTTTGGAATGATGCTTTGTGGATATTTAGCAAACAATTTAGGCTGGCATTACGGTTTTGGTTTGGCAGGTATTTTCATGTTATTGGGAACATTACAGTTCTGGTTAGCAAAACCTTTATTCGGAAATATTGGCGAATTACCAACAAAAGAAGCAACTTTAGCTAAAGCTGAAGTTGCAAAAGCAGAATTGAAAGAAGGCGAAGAAGACAAAGCAAATCCGTTTACTGTTTTTGATTATGTTTTAATTGCTTTATCAACCATAATAGGACTTTTGTATGCTTTTAATGATCCTTTATCTAAAATTGGAGGCATTCACATATTACCTAAAAAATTATTCGGAATGGACGGATCAATTGCAGTTATTGTAATAGGTTTGATTTTATTCTTGATTTTAGTTGTATCGCGCGTTGTTAGATATTCACCTGTTGTTAGAGACCGAATGATCGCTGTTACCATTTTTGCTTTCTTTACTATCTTTTTCTGGATGAGTTTTGAACAAGGTGCATCATCTTTGGTAATCTTTGCTCGTGATAATGTAGATCGAACTTTATTAGGTCCCTCATTAACAACATTCAACATTATCAATACATTACTAACAGTAGTTCCTTTACTTATTATTTCTTGGGTTCTTTTCTTATTAGCAAAACAAACTTTTGGTAAAGCGCCAGCATCAAACATTGTATTGGCAATTACATTTTTAGGTGTTTGGGGCGTAGCTATCTGGATGTTAAATAATGAATTCAGCAAATCTGCTTCAGAGATTGATCCTACTTGGTTTTCAATTCTAAACTCATTCTTTATCATTGCACTGGCTTCTTCAGTTTCTAAAATATGGGATTCAAAATTCAACCCACCTGCAGCCGTTAAATACGGACTTGGTTTAATTATCATGGCTATTGGTTTCGGATTACTAGCTTATGGTTCACACGGAATTCAAGAAGGAGTTAAAGTTTCGATGATCTGGTTGGTTTTAGCATACTTATTCCACACTTTAGGAGAATTGTTCTTATCACCTGTAGGTTTATCATACGTTTCAAAATTAGTACCGGCAAGAATGATTGCTTTCATGTTCGGTATCTGGTATCTTGCAATCGCAATTGGTAACAAACTAGCAGCAGCTGTTGGTGGTGAAATCGAAAACATTACAGCGCAATACTCTCTGTCAACATTCTTCTTAATCTTTACAATTGTACCAGTTGTAGCAGGGTTGTTAGTAATGATGTTGAATCCGGTTCTTAAAAAATTAATGCATGGCGTTAAATAAGGCATGCTTTTTGAAAATAACCAATCCGATAGTTTTGCTATCGGATTTTTTTTATATTTACGTAATTAATTTTTAAACAATGAAAAAAAGCATATTATTAGTATTATTTACTATGGCTTGTTTTGTTAGCCAGGCTCAAGAAATTAAGTGGATGAGCATGAAAGATGCCCTTACAGCACAGAAAAAAAACAAAAAACCTATTTTTATTGATATTTATACTGTTTGGTGCGGACCTTGTAAAATGTTAGATAAAAACACATTCTCTGATGCAAAGGTTGTTAAAGAAATCAACGAAAAATACAACGCCGTAAAATTCAATGCCGAAGGTAATGACGAGTTTCAGTTTGGCGGAAAATTATACAAAAACCCAGATTATCAGGAAGCACGAAAAACTTCAAGAAACGGAATACATCAATTCACAAGTTACTTGCAAGTTCCGGGCTATCCAACAATGGCTGTTATAGATTCAGAAGGAAAAATAACAAAAGGAATCGTTGGTTACAAAACACCAGAAGAATTATTACCTCAATTATAATTTATCACATAACTTCCCTTGGTACGCATATCGTGGCAAGGGATTTTTCTTTTCTTAAAATACGCTGAATATTCTTCGTTTAAGTATTGATAATTTCCGTTATGAAGTAAAATTATTTTGGGTTGCACATCGTGCATCAATCGATCTAAATTAATTTTTGGGTTCTGATACAAAACCACATAATCGAATTTTTGCTTTGGATACACTTGCAAACTATCAATTACCAGCCACTTTTTATCTTTCAAAACAAAAGAATTTCGCAACGAATCAATTGTTACTACATTAGAATTTGTATGAAGTTCATAATTTTTTAAACTCTGTAACGTAAACTTATTTGTCTTACCAATTTGATTGATATGACCTCCTACTCTATTTAAAATGACCACGTTGTCTGTATCGTTCATTACGACAATTTCTTCTTTACCTTTATTTTCGATTATATCTTTTAAGGTCATCAATTGAAACAAAATTAAGGTCGAAAAGAAAACATAAACCTTATACAATTCTCTTTTTCGAAAAAACCAAAATATGGTAAAAATCATCACTAAAGCCAATATTGTTTGTACAATCCCAAAATGAAAGTCGATGGTTTTAATGGAAAAAGAATCTGATAATTTGCTTAAACTATCAAAACAAAAAGTACTTATCCAACTCAAAACCGGTGTTATCAGTGCAAAAATTTCAACCGAAATCAAACTTAAAAGCATCTGTAAAAACCAAGCACAAAGCAGAAAAGATGTTAATGGTATTGCAATTATATTTCCTATTAAGAATAACAGCGGGATTTGTTTAAAATAATAAATACTTAATGGTAAAACTCCTAATTGTGCCACCAAAGAAACACCTACAAGTTGACCAAAATAGTTCAGAATCCAATTCTTAAACGTAAAATAATGTTGAATAACCGGATAACAAAACACGATTGAAAACACCGCGAGATAGCTCAACTGAAAACCGACATCGAACAAATAATTTGGTTCAAAAAGCAAAATCAACAGCATACTATCAACCAAAAGATTAATTGTGTAAATTCTTCTTCCCGTTAAAGTTCCCACAATCGTCATTAAACACATTAAGGCTGCACGAACTACTGATCCCGAAAAACCCGCCATTAAACTGAATATCAACAGAAAGACAATCAGTATTACGGTTATTGCATTTTTAGAAACACGTAATTTTCTTAAAACGTAAGAAATTGTTGAGAACAATAATACCACATGCATTCCAGATACAGCAAGTACATGTAAAATTCCGAAATCTTTAAACTGCTGTTGAATTTCATCGTTTAAATTGGTTTTAATACCAAAGAGAAGTGCTTGAATAAAGCCTTGTGTTTTCTCGGAATATCCCAATTTAGAAAACTGTGCGGTAAGATAATCTCTGCCACTAATAATGATCGATTGAAAAGATTTTTCTTCTCTAATTTTAAAAGGTTCGTGGTAAGATGTGATCTGATAATGAATATTTTTCAGTCGTAAATATTCGCTGTAGTTAAAATCGTAAAGGTTTCTTGGTTCTTGTACTTTCTTAATTGTTCCTACCAATTGATAAACTGTTCCAACTTTTGGAATTGGTGCTTTTTTAGAAAAAGTAACCAAAACTTTAGGCTGATCTTTCTGGGACAACAGATCGGCATACATTCGGTGCGAATAAGCGTTTGATTTTAAAACATCGGTCACTTTAATCGTGAATTCCTTCGCACTTAAATCATCAATAATTACAGGTTTATTATTAACACTATACGAAAGAAATCCCAACGAAGAAAAAGCACCAAAAACAGCCAGAATAGTAAATAAATTCAGCTTATTGTTAAAACCTTTATTCCGCTGTAAAATATATAGAGAAATTAATACGACAAACGATAAAACAGCAACCGATACCACAGCAATATCTGGTAGCTTTAAGTAAAAGCCACAAAAAATCCCACTAACATAAGAAAATGTAATGGGATAAATTGGATATTTCATTACTTTACTCATAAGAATAAAGATATGAAAATTTGAATATTAAATAACTAACTATAATACTTGTCTGTCGTAAACGCGGTTTATTTGTACAAACCCTTTACTATAATACGCTTCTTTTGTTGAATTGATTGAAACACCTTTAGATGTTGCAGAGTGGATAAACTTAATATCGTCTCCATTTACTTCAATTACAATTCCCACGTGATTTATTACTCTTGAACCACCATTTTTAAAGAAAATCAAATCGCCCGGTTTAGCTTCTGCAGAAGATACACGTTCGCCACGTGATGCCATTTCTTTTGAAGTTCTTGGTAAATCGATATTAAACTGGTTGAATGCATTTTTTACAAAACCTGAACAATCCATGCCTGATCGAGACATTCCGCCCCATTGGTAGCGTATTCCCTGATAATCGTTTGCTACGTTAAGCAATTGTTCGGTTAAATAGCAGTAGTTGGTTTTTTCAGCTTTTTTAGACGTTTTATTGTCTAACTGGTCATCAATTGCGTTCATTTGTTTATTAATGCTGGCAATTGTAGCCTCTTCCTTTGCCTTCTGTATCTTTGATGTAGTTGTCACAGTAGTTTTTTTGCTTTGCGCCACAACTTCTGTGCTTAAACATACAGTAAACAAAGTTACTAACGTTAAAGCTAAATTTTTCATTAATTAATATTTTGAAATAGAATTTATAATCTTTTGCTTTGGTATAACACAAATATAGGTTTTTTAATTTGCTTAAACTTCCTAAAAAGTTCTTAAAGTTTTCTTAATTATGTTGATAACTCGTTCACTTGCACCTCCACCACCTAACAATTCACTCAATTCATGGTACTTTGCAAGCATTTTAGATCGATCGGAATTGTTGATAACTTTATCGAATTCTTTTTTAATGTTCGCTGTATTGCATTCTTTTTGGATCAATTCGGTAACAATTGGTTCATCCATAATTAAATTTACCAACGAAATATACTTTAAATTGATTACTCGTTTTGCTATCTGATACGATATTTCATTTCCCTTATAAACCACCACCTGCGGCACATTAAACAAAGCAGTTTCCAGCGTTGCCGTGCCCGATGTTACTATGGCAGCAAAGGCATTGTTCAATAGATTATAGGTATCGTTCAAAATTAACTGAACATTTTCTTGTTTGATGAATGGCTGATAAAAATCGGCATTTAAACTTGGTGCACCTGCAATAATGAATTGAAACTGCGGGTACGAATCAACAATTCGAAGCATTTCAGTAAGCAGTTTAGAAATTTCCTGTTTTCGGCTTCCAGGCAACAAAGCAATAATTGGTCGATCATCCAATCCATAAACTCCTCTAAAATCAACCGACTGATTTTTTTTGAATGTTTCAATAGCATCCAACAACGGATGCCCCACATAATGTACCGGATAATTGTGCTTGTTTTCGTAAAAATCTTTTTCGAACGGCAGAATGGTGTACATTTGGTTTACATCGCGTTTTATTGCTTTAATTCTGCCTTCTTTCCAAGCCCAAATTTGCGGAGAAATATAATAATGCGTATCAAAACCTTCTTTCTTAGCCCATTTGGCAATGCGCATGTTAAAACCGGGATAATCAATAAAAATAATTACATCAGGATTAAACGCTTTGATATCCTTCTTACAAAAATCGATATTTTTAAAAATGGTTCTTAAATTGGCTACAACTTCTGCAAAGCCCATAAAAGCCAAATCTTTATAGTGTTTTACCAGCGTACCGCCAACCTGCTGCATTAATTCGCCACCCCAAAAACGCACTTCGGCATTGGGTTCTTCCTTAAAAAGGGATTTCATTAAATTGGCTCCGTGCAAATCACCCGAAGCTTCCCCGGCTATAATGTAATATTTCATTAACTAAAAATAATGTAAAACCCAATTAAGATGAACGAGAAAATAACGCCACGTGCGCTAAAGTAATTTTCGCGGTTTAAAAACAGATAAAACAAACCTATATTTGGGATTGATCCTAATGAAAATGCTTTGGTTGATACATCGGTCATTTTAAAGATCAAACCATTATCTAAAGGATTCATCTTTGTAAAAAGATAAAACAAAACGCATCCGCATACAAGCGAAACTGCCAATGCACAAAAAGTTCCCAATAAAAATTTTAAAAATCGATCCATTACAGATCCCATGTATTAAGTTGTTGTACTGCGTGGTAAGCTGTTAAATCGTACTGCACAGGCACTACCGAAATATATCCCTTAGCAAGCGCCCATTCATCGGTATCTTCGCCTTTGTCGTGATTTACAAAAGTTCCGGTTAACCAGTAATATTTTTTTCCGTGTGGATTGGTACGTTCATCGAACTTTTCAACCCATGTAGCTTTTGCCTGTCGGCATACTTTAATTCCTTTAATGTTTTTTTCTGCCAGTTTCGGGAAATTCACATTCAACACCACACCTTCAGGTAAACCGTTTTTAAGAGTTTCCAATGTAATTTGTTTTACGAATTTCTTAATCGGTTCAAAATCGGCGTTCCAACTAAAATCTGCCAAAGAAAAACCAATTGCGGGAATTCCGCTCATACCAGCTTCAACCGCTGCCGACATGGTTCCCGAATAAATTACGTTCGAAGCCGAATTTGATCCGTGATTAATACCCGAAACACAAATATCCGGTTTTGCTTTAATGATCTGATCAATCGCAATCTTTACACAATCTACAGGCGTTCCTGAACAAGCAAATTCTTTAATTTCGTCTTTATCAATATAAACCTGCTCTAAAAACAAGGTATTGTTAACGGTAATTGCATGCCCCATTGCCGATTGCGGACTATCTGGCGCTACTACAACCACCTGACCAATTTCTTTCATAATACTAATTAAAGTACGAATTCCCGGAGCGGTAATTCCGTCGTCGTTCGTTACTAAAATCAATGGCTTTTTCATAAAAAAACTTTTGTTCCTGTAAAAGTAATCATTTTAATTAAAAAAGCCTTTAAAACGACTAGCTGCTTAAAACAGTTAACAAAATTTTATTTAATCTTTAATAGTTTTTATAATAAGAATTTAGTTACTTTAGTTGAAAATTATTTGATGACTGCTATTTGGCAATTTATGAAGAGAAATTATAAAGTATTGATACTTGTTGTGGCACTTGCTGCAGCATTATGGAGTTTTATTCCGTTTAATAAATCGGCTGATCCGGATCCTGAAAAAGAAGCGTTTTTAATGGGAGTTTTAAATTTTGTTCTACAAAATGCGCATTATAAACCTGCAGATATTAACGATGCTTTTTCGGAAAAAGTATATACCAACTATTTAAAGGTAATTGACGGAAACAAACGTTATTTATTGCAATCTGACATTGACGGATTGAACAAATATAAAACGTTGATAGACGATGAATTTAAAGAACAACGTATTAGTTTTTTTAACGAAAGCTATCCGATGTTCCAAACCAGAATTCAGGAAGCAAAAGCTTATTACAAAGAAATTTTAGCTAAACCAATTGATTTTTCTGTTAAGGAATCAATTGATACCGATTACGAAAAACAACCGTGGGCTAAAAACAAAGAAGAATTAAAAGAACGCTGGCGCAAACAGTTGAAATTGAACGTACTTTCGGGTATCGAAGATAAATTAAAACTGCAAGAAAAAGATTCTATTGGTAAAGAACCTAAAAAAGATTTTGCCGAATTGGAAAAAGAATCGCGTGAAACAACTTTAAAATCATTGAACGAATTTTTTGAATTTTTCGAAGAGATTTCTCGTGAAGAATGGTTATCGGTTTACATCAACACGCTTTTAGAGCAGTTTGATCCGCATACGAACTACCTTGCTCCGGACGATAAACAGAAATTCGACGAAAGCATGGCGGGTTCTATGGAAGGAATTGGTGCACAGCTTCGTAAAAAAGATCAGAATACCGAAATTACAGAAGTTATACCTGGCGGACCTGCCATGAAACAGGGCGAATTAGAAAATGGCGACATTATTTTAAAAGTAGCTCAAGGCGATGAACAACCGGTTGATATTGCAGGTATGCGATTAGAAAAGGTTGTTAAAATGATTAAAGGTAAAAAAGGTACTACCGTTAAATTGACCGTTAAAAAGGCTGACGGAAATGTAAAAGTGATTGCTATTGTTCGTGATAAATTCGAAATTGAAGAAACCTTTGCAAAATCATCGGTTATCGATACACCAGAAGGTAAATTCGGAATTATTCACTTACCAAAATTCTACATTAGCTTTGAAAACCGTGATGGTCGCGATGCCTTTAAAGATGTTGCCAAAGAAGTAGAATATCTAAAAGAACAAAAAGTAGAAGGTATCATTGTAGATTTGCGTAACAACGGCGGTGGATCATTACAAACCGTTGTAGATATGGTTGGTTTGTTTATTCCGCAAGGACCAGTTGTACAGGTAAAAGCAAAATCGGGCGAAAGCGATGTATTGTACGATCGCGACAATAAAACGCAATGGACAGGACCGTTGGTGGTTTTAGTGAATAATTATTCGGCTTCGGCTTCTGAAATTTTTGCAGCTGCCATTCAGGATTATAACCGTGGGTTGATTTTAGGATCGAAACATTCATTCGGAAAAGGAACTGTTCAAAATTTATTGGATTTGAATCGTTTCGGAAATAAGAAAATCGGCGATTTAGGCGCTATGAAATTCACAAGTCAGAAATTCTACCGAGTTAACGGTGGATCAACCCAATTAAAAGGTGTAGAAAGTGATTTGGTGTTACCAGACCGTTTCTTATATGTTGATACAGGCGAGCGCGACAACGAAAATGCAATGGAATGGGATAAAATTGCAAAAGCAAAATACAATGTTTTCGATTATAATTTTGCTCCGGTAAAAGATAAAAGTAAAAAACGTGTAGCTACGAATGCTCAATTTAAACTGATTGACGAAAGTGCGAAATGGGTAAAATCACAACAAGACGATAATACCTTTCCGTTGGAATATAACGAGTATCTAGCAAAATCGAAACAGTTGGAAGAACAATCGAAACGTTTCAATTTACTGAAAGATTACAAAAACAGTTTGGCATTTACATCATTACCGCACGATGAAGCGTTGATTAAAAACGATACCGTGCTGCAAAACAAGCGCAAACGCTGGTTTAAAAGCCTAAATAATGATGTGTATGTAGAAGAAGCTGTGAATGTTTTACAAGATATAAAAGCAAGTAAATTTAAAATTGGTTCAACAACTAATTTAGTCAAGTAATGTATTTAATCAGTCAGTTCGAGCTTGTGGTTGCTGAGCCAGCCGAAGTATCGAGAACTAAATAATTAAAAAACTTCTCGATACACTCCACTTCGTTACGCTACTCGAAGTGACGATTTATCTAAATACAGATAAGTCAATATATTTTGGTTTCAAATTTGTGATCGTCATTTAAAAAATAAAAAAGTGTTTAAAAAATTTGTTTCGGCAAATAAAAAAGCGCTCCAAAAATTTAAAAGAAATTCTTGGGGCGTTTTTTCATTAGTCTTTATAGTAGTTTTAAGTCTGTCTGCATTGGGTGCCTATATTTTAGCGCCCGATAATACCGTAAATGCAAACAACGGCGATGTTTCTATAAGTACGCAAAAACCGAGCTTTACCGTTAAAACAATAAACATTCCGTTGGGTAATAAAAACAAATCATCGGTTTTTGATTATTTTACAGGCAAAGAAATCAAAGAGCAGTTTATTCCTATTTTATCTTACACTTTTAAAGGCGATACGCTTTATTACAAAGAATTTTCGGTTGATCCATCTACTTCACAAACCAAATACGTGCTTACCAATGTATTTCCCGATGCTGATCAAAAATCGATAGAAGAAAACCATATTAAAACAAAAAAATATCTGTTAGGAACCGATAATCAGGGGCGCGATTATTTAAGCAGATTACTGGTTGGTGCACGCGTTTCTCTGGCAATTGGATTTGTAGCCGTATTTATTTCACTGATTATTGGAATTACACTCGGAGCACTTGCCGGTTATTTTGGTGGAAAAACCGACGCTTTTATTTTGTGGCTTATTAACGTAATATGGTCTATCCCTACCCTTTTGCTGGTTATTGCTATAACCTTGGCATTAGGAAAAGGATTTTGGCAGGTGTTTATTGCCGTTGGTTTAACCATGTGGGTTGAAGTTGCCCGAGTAGTTCGCGGACAGGTTTTAAGCGTAAAACAAATGCAGTATGTAACCGCAGCACGCGCTTTAGGTTTTTCGGATCTACGCATTATTTTTAAACACATTATACCAAATATCATGGCACCGGTAATTGTTATTTCGGCAGCTAATTTTGCATCGGCAATTCTGGTAGAAAGCGGTTTAAGCTTTTTAGGTTTGGGTGCACAAGTATTCATCGCAAGTTCGCTGGCCTTGCGCATCACCGGGCCAACCACCGCCACCACGC
>CAMLFV010000042.1 GCA_946479395.1 uncultured Flavobacterium sp.
TGTTGTAGCTGGCTGAAATAAATGATTTAAACCATCGTACGAAATAATTTGTAGTTTTCCTTTTGAACCCAAACCTTTTGCAATTCCAGCCAAATTTTCAACACTAGTTACTTGCAAGTCTTTTGTACCATTTAATGCCAAAACTTTACACTTTATTTTTGGCAAATAGTCTATTGGATCAAATAATAATAATTGGCGAATATGTTCAGAGTACAAACCTTTAATTCTTTCATCCAACTCTTCATCGGTTGCGTTTTTATAATGGACTGTTGTTTTATAATATTCTTTTAGTTCTTTATTGGCTTTTTCTTTTGAATCATTTCTCATAATGATTTCATACGTTTTCTCGTTTAGCTTTTTATTTAAAGCACGAGTAAGTTCAGGAAGCCCCATTGCCTTTGCAAAAGCATCATTTTGTAAGACCAATCCATCGCTTCCTTTAATTCCAAGAGATGCCATTAAAATGATAAAATTTACAGAAGAATCTTCAGAAGCTATAATTTGTGCAACCGATCCACCTTCGCTATGACCTAAAACACCAATTTTTTTAGAATCAATTTCCTTTAGTGTTTTAAGATATTTAATAGCTGCTTTGGCATCACTTGCAAAATCAAATACGGTTGCTTTAGCAAAATTACCTTCAGATGCTGCTACACCGCGATCATCAAATCTTAAAACGGCATATCCGTTTTTTGTTAAGTAATCGGCAATAACTAGAAAAGGTTTATGTCCGAAAACTTCTTCGTTTCTATCTTGTGGACCACTACCTGAAACCAAAACAACAGCAGGAAATTTACCTTTACTGTTTGGCATGGTTAACGTACCAGCTAATTTTATTCCGGCTTCTTTGTTTTCAAAGGTAACATCTTCGGTTTTATAGCTGAAAGGTGGTTGAGGTTCTTGCGGACGATTTAGCTTGAATTCACCTTTTTCTAAGTTTAAAGGAAACGACATACCAGCTTGACTAAATTTTCCATCGATTTGTTTCGGATTCTTTAAAACACCAGTATAATTCATCCCCAATTTAGAATCGGAGATTTTTAAAGTATCGTTTTGAAACGTGATTTTTTCAAGCGGAAACTTTTCATTGGTTTGAGCTGGGCTTTCTCCCATAACTTTCCATTCATTATTTTCTTTACTGATATGAATTACAAAGGGTAATTTTTGATTTGGAATTTCAATGTTTCCGTTCCAAGTTCCTTCGATTTGAGCAATTGAAGTAAAGCTGAATAATAATGTAATAAGTAAGATAAATTTTTTCATAAAAGTTAAATTAAGTTGATTAAACCAGAAGTTAAAATATCTGCAATAATAAGAAGAACGAAAAATAGCGTATAGTGCCATATTTTCTTTGAGTTTGTTGCTGTCTTAAAACCGATAAATAGTAAATAAATATAGTATATGAAAAATACAAGACCAGCAAGTCCTACAAAAATGAATAATATAGGTGGTGATTGTGTATAAATACTCCCGTCTTTTAAAGCGTTAAGCATTTTTGAAGTTTCTTCGGTTAGAAAATTATTGAAATTTTGGAAAAATGTAATATAAATGGGGATTAATGCGATGAGGACGGTATTTAAAATATCGATAAATCTAGTTTTTTTATTAATCGTTTTTCCTAAAATCAAAAAGACAATCGTTAATGAAACAACAATTATTACATGCCATATAATGACTTGTTTTAAATTAGGTGTTTCTGATATATTTAACCTTAAGATTTGTTGCTGTAATTGAAAATAATAAGCTAATAAAATACCTAAGATGAAAGTAGAGATTCCAACAAGGAACAATTTCTTATCTTCAACAAGTGCAAAAGGGTTTTTTAGGAGTTGTAGTAATTTCTTCATAAGTTAAATATTAAGGTCTTTAATGTGCTGAATCATATCGTCTAGCTGGTTGCGAACTGTTGGATAGCTTATTCCTAATTGCGATGCCATTTCTTTTAAACTGCCGCTTGTTAAAAAGAACTGCAAGATAAACTCCTGTTCTTTTGGTGACAGTTGAAGGAATATTGGCAACGGATAATTTCCTTGAACCACCGTTTGACAACTTTCGCAGGTTAATTGCGTTACACTTAATAAGGTTTCGCAACTAGGGCATTGAGTCGGTAATTTTGCTTTCATTTGAATAAAATTAAAATGAAGTTTAATTTTGTTGATACGAATATAAATAAAATTTAAGTTTTATGCAATAAAAAATCCATCAAAATGAAATTGATGGATTTTAGTTTGATATTATTTAAGTAGGCTTTTACTTTTTTGATATTAAATTCCAATTGATTAATAACACCGCAGCGAGAATTATTACAATTCCGATCCATTGTGAAAACAGAACTTGTTCCTGTAAAAAGATGAATGCAAATGTTACCGAAACAGGAAGTTCAACTGCCGAAACAATACTACCTAAACCAACGCCCGTTAAAGGAAATCCTTTGTTTAATAGGATTGGAGGTAAGACTGTTCCAAAAACTGAAAGTAAAATTCCCCAGGTATATAAAATGGAACTATCGAACGTTTTTACCGAAATAAATTCTTCGCCAATCAAGTGTAAATCAAAATAGGTTGGTAGTAATTGAGTGAGCAAACTAAAGACTAATACAATGGTTCCGCCGCCAAATAACATAAACAAACTGCGTTTGTAAGCATTTAACTCTTTTGCAACGCTGTTGGTACTATATAAGGTTATAGAAAAAGATACCGCTGCAAGAAATCCGAATAAAAATCCCTTGAAATCAAACTTAATCTCGCTGCCAAAAATACTTGTTGCCAAAGCGGTACCAAATAATACAAACACAACAGCGATTATTTTTGCAAATGACGGAACTTTTTTATTGATAAAAGCTTCAATTAACACACCAATCCAAACCGATTGCATTAATAGTACCACTGCAATTGATGCGTTGATGTATTTTACACACAGATAATACAAAACACTTGTAAAACCCATTGATGTGCCGCTTAATATTAGTTTAAAGATGTTTTTCTTCGTTGCGGTTTGTGTGTTTTTAATGAAAAAGTTTATTACAAGCAGACAAATAATCGCGAAGACGTATTGCGATATGGTAACTTCGGCAGTTGTAAAGCCTTGTTTGTAAGCCATTTTTACAAACGATGCCAGCATACCGTAACTGCTGGCTCCCAAGGCTACAAACAATATTCCTTTTAATGTTGCATTCAAAATGTTGGGTTTTAATTTAATGATTGAACAAAAAAGCCTGAAGATTTTTTTCCTTCAGACTTTTTTTATAATAGTTTAGATTTTACATCATCTCATCCATATCTTCAGATGATGACTGTCTTTTTTGATCTTTTTGTCGGTCTGATTTGGTTTGGTTAAAACGATAGGTAAACGATAGGTTTATGGTACGTTCTCTCCATTGCATTTCAGCATAAGAATTTACTTGGGCAATATTGGTTTCCATAATACGTTTTCTTGAATTAAATACATCTTGAACGTTTAAGGCAATGGTACCTTTTTCTTTTAAAACATCTTTGCTTAACGCCGTATTTAACGAACCTACACCTAAAATTTTACCTTGTGCCGTTTTTTGTCCGCCGCTGTACATATAATTTGCCTGCCAGTTAATTTTTGCAGGTAAGGTAATGGTAGAATTAATTCTACCGTTCCATGTAAAGGCATCATTGTCAAAATTCTGAGTTTGTGTAGTTCCTTCAAAATCAACATACGAATAATCGCCGCGTGTTGAAACCTGAAATAAGTTTGCATTAGCATTAATACGCCACCAACGCAACGGACTGTAATTGGCGTTCAATTCTAAACCATAACGGTATTCGGTAGCTAAATTTATAGGGCCGCTAATTGTAACCGGAATTCCTTCTTCGTTTACACCATCAACTCTACGTACAAACTGCGTAGCATCGGTAGTATGGTTGAAATATAACGAGGTATTTAATGTAAGACGACCAATGCGTTTCATGTATCCTAAATCGATTGCGTTTGTGAAAGAAGGATCTAAATCTGGATTACCCATGAAGAAATTGATCGAACTTGAATAATTTGAAATTGGATTCAACATTCGTCCGCGAGGTCTGCGTACACGTCGGCTGTAACTTGCCGTCAGGTTTTCGGTGTCGCTGAATTCGTAATTAACAAAAGCACTCGGGAAAAAGTTATTATACTTTTTCTTGTTGAAATCCATTGTAGTCATTTGATTGACATCAATTTCGGTGTATTCCCAACGTAACCCCAACATATAGCTGAATTTGTTCAACTTATCACCAAACTGTGTGTATAATGCGTGAACTTGTTCTTTGTATTGTAAATCATTTCTAAACAAATCGTTAGGCTCTAAATCTCCGTCTTCGTTTAAAGTATTTATGTTGAATTTGGTATTTAAATCGTTGAAATTTCCTAAATATCCGGCTTCGAACTGACTGTTTTCATTGAAAGGCAACACGTAATCTACGCGGGCAATATGGCGTAATTCGTTTTCGGTTGCTCTGGTAACATCTTGCACTAAAACAGCATTTGCTTCATTCGTTGTTGTTATTGCAGAATCTTCTATATCGCGGTTTTTGTTGATACTTCCCGAAACAAATAACTGGTGTCCGCTTTCGTTGAACTTATAGGTAAAATCGGTATTGTACTCTACACTTTCTTTAAAATCGTCTTCTTCGGTTTGGCGAACGTTTCGGTATAAAAGGTTTCTGCCGGCATCATAATTAGAATAATTCAGCGTTCGTGGATTATCTCCGGTACTTTTTCGGTAAGTTAAATTATTTGTCCAAGTTAATTTATCGGTCAAATTATAATCGATACCAATGTTTCCGTTGATACTCTCACGCTCGCGGGTACTTTTAGAATATTCGTCAACAAAGCTTGATGTGTTTCCGTTTTCATCGAAATATTGCGATTCGTTTAACGAGTTTCCAAAAGTTTTGTTTTTAGCATAACCAAGGCTTGAATATAAGTTGAATTTGTCTTCGCGGTAGTTAACCGTTGCATTTGCACCGTAACTTGTAGGATCGCCCACATTTGCAGTTACACTTCCGTTGATTCCTGCATTACTTCCTTTTTTAAGGATGATGTTTATGATTCCGGCACCACCTTCGGCTTCATATCTTGCAGATGGATTTGTAATAACTTCTACGCGGTCTAACGATTCTGACGGAATCATTTTCAACGCATCTCCAATATTAGCTGCCATTCCCGATGGTTTTCCATCAATAAGAACTTTAACCGATTCGTTTCCACGTAAACTTACGTTTCCTTCAGAATCTACTTCAACAGACGGAATATTATCTAATACATCGCTAGCATTTCCACCTTTAACAATGGCATTGTCGCCCACGTTATAAATACGTTTGTCTAACTTCAGTTCAACGGCAGCGCGTTGTGTTTCAATAACAACGCCTTCTAAAATTTCGGCATCACCTTCAATTTTTATCGTTCCTAAATCAAGTGTAGAAGTAATTTCTTTCGCATCAATCACAAAAGTTTTGTAACCTAAATATTCAATACGAATTTGGTAGGTGTCTGGCGTAACAGGAATATTAAATTTACCCGAACCATCGCTCATGTCACCCGTAATATTATTTGCATCGGTAGTACTTTCAATAGTAATACTTGCGTATTCTAGGGGCGTATTGCTGCTTTTTTCTACAATGGTTCCGGTAACGAAAACCTGATCTTTTTCTTGCGAATATGCAGCAGATGTGGCTAAAGCAAAAACGGTAAAATAAACGTAATTTATTGCTTTCATATATAATCTTTTAGTTTCTATTTCTTTGTTTCACAAAAGTAACACCACTTTAAACATTAATTCTAAATTAATTGTTAAATGGTCTTAAAAATGCGGTGAATTATATGATTTCGTCGATTTTTTCAATCGGTCTTGCAATAACCGCTTTGTTGCCGTTTACAACAATTGGTCGTTCAATGAGTTTAGGGTTTGCCGCCATGGCTTCAATAATTTCCTCATCGGTTAAAGTTTTGTCCTTAAAGTTTTCTTTCCAGATAGCTTCTTTTACACGCACCAATTCAATAGGTTTTATGCCTAAAAGTTTAATAATGTTTTTTAATTCACTTACAGTTAGCGGATTATTTATGTAGTTTATAATTTCGATTTCTTTGTTTAAATCTTGCAACATACAAAGTCCTTCGCGCGATTTGCTGCATTTTGGGTTATGGTAGATTTTAATCATTTTTAGCTGTTGTTTTCTTTTTACAAATTTAGTTAACTTCGTAGATAAAAAATCGCGATTTATGTATTTAGAACAATTCAACAGAGATTCTTCAAGCATTTTAAAATACCTGCCGTTTGTAGTTTGCTTTCTGGGTTTTATGGCATTAAACATTATTGTATCAAGCTTAATGAATTTAGATTCAAGCACAATGATTCAACAATCTATAGATCAATGGGGCAAAAATTTTACTTTTTTTACGTTTGTGGTTCCGTTTGTATTTTTTCTGGCATTATTGTTTTTATGGTGGAAATTTATCCACAGATATTCCATTACAAAGCTCACAACCGCTCGCGAAAAGATCGATTGGAGTCGATTTTTTTTCTCTTTTGGCGTTTGGGCAGGCATAAACTTAATCGTCCTTTCGGTAGGATATTTTATTGATCCCGATAGTTTTCAGTTTCAGTTTAATTTAAAAGCATTTTTACCGTTGCTTTTTATTGCATTAATTTTTATACCGATACAGACTAGTTTTGAAGAGTATTTCTTTCGGGGATATTTTATGCAGTTTACAGCGTATCTTTCTAAAAATAGAGGAGTGGCGTTGGTTGCAACATCGGTAATTTTTGGATTGATGCATTTAAGCAACCCCGAAGTTTCAAGCATGGGCTTAACCGTTATGATTTTTTACATTGGTTGCGGTTTACTTTTGGGAATTATGACATTGATGGATGATGGTTTGGAATTGGCATTGGGATTTCATGCGGCAAATAATTTATTGGGCGCATTGTTGATAACCTCTGATTCTGCTGTTTTCCAGACCGATGCACTTTTTATTACAACCGCCGATTCAAATATTTATGAATTATTGATACAGGTATTCATAATTTTTCCTATCTTGTTATACATTTTTTCAAAAAAGTACAATTGGGCAAATTGGAAACAAAAATTATTTAAATCTGTTTAATTATGGAAAAGAAGCTTTGTATACATCCCGATTTTAAACTTAATGGACACACTTACAATAAAGAAAGCATCAGCGAACTGGCAATTACTTTGATCCGTGACGGTGAAGCGCACGAAAAAGATCTGGGTAATTTAATTCTGCAGTGGTTTGATGATTACGATTATATAACCTTAACAACTTCGGGTACAACCGGTAAACCAAAAGAAGTAAAACTGAGTAAAGAAGCCATGGAAGCATCGGCTTTGGCAACAGGCGAGTTTTTTAAGTTACAACCAAAAGATAAAGCATTACTTTGTTTACCAACACATTATATTGCAGGTAAAATGATGTTTATTCGAGCTGTTGTTTTAGGTTTAGAGCTCGATTTTGTAAATCCTACCAAAGAACCTTTAAAAAATAACGATAAAATTTACGATTTCGTAGCGATGGTTCCGTTGCAGGTGCATAATTCAATAACACAGATCGAACAATGTAAAACACTCATTGTAGGCGGAGCCAAATTGAATGATCGTACAAAAGATATTCTAAACGAAATGATGGTAAATGTGTATGAAACTTACGGTATGACCGAGACTATTACGCACATTGCCGCTAAACGTATTAGTGAGAATTATTTTACCGTTTTACCACATGCCAATATTTCGCAAGACGAACGCGGTTGTTTGGTAATTGAAGCTCCGTTGGTTTCAAACCACTTAATAGTTACAAACGATTTGGTAGAAATGCCGAACGATATTCAGTTTGCTTGGATTGGCAGATATGATAATTTGGTAAACAGCGGCGGAGTAAAACTGGTTCCCGAAAAAATAGAACAGAAACTATCTGATTATATTCCCTACCGATTTTACGTTATTGGAAAAGAAGATGCCGAATTAGGACAAAAATTAGTTTTGGTAATTGAACACGAACCTTATACTTTATTACCCGAAGCTTTTGGAAGTCTTGATAAATTTGAAAAACCTAAAGAAACCATTTTTGTAGAAAAATTTAAAGAAACCCCAACCGGAAAAGTTTTAAGAAGAGAAACGATTAGTGCGTTGGTTTAAACTGCAAAATTTAGAAGGTGCCAGCGTTTTAGTTGACGACTTTTTTAAGGTAAATGCAACTTTTATAAAGAATTTAAAATAAAAAAATCCCGAGTAATCGGGATTTTTTAATGATTATTTCATTCTTTCGAATTTGTCAATACTTTCCGATTTTATATAACTACCTTCAGATTCTACTTCAAACATGCTGTATAAATGCAATTTGTTTTCTTCTGATACTAAAATAGTATAAGATTCTGGAAAATAATTTTTAAGAATCAATTGATTTCCTTTACGCTCATAAGTTGTAGTACCTCTTCTTTCAATAGCTTCATTAGATCCAGATGCCGGGCTATAAATGTAATATTCAACAATATTATCTGCTTTAAATTCATATTGATGAGTTCTTCCGTACATAGAACCTTCTTCTTCATCTAAATTATCAATAAGAATTTCGCCATCCATTTCTATTTTCATGTGTGTAGATGTCGCATTCCATTTTCCTAATAAATGATTTTTTTCTTGTTCAACTGTAGGAGCAGTACTGTCATCCGACGAACATGCTGTTAAAGAAGTAAAACCCAATACCGCCATGAACAGTAAAATACCGACTTTTTTCATAAGGTGTTGTTTAAGTTAAATTTTAAGAATTACGAAAATATTAAATTTTATCGAAATAAAAAAATCCACCTTTATCGGGTGGATTTTAAATATCTGTTTTGGTTGATTAGAACTGCTCTCTTCCTGCAAAGTGGAAAGCTGCTTCAATTTCTGCATTTTCGTCAGAATCTGAACCATGAACTGCATTTTCACCAATTGATTTTGCATATTTTTTACGGATTGTTCCTTCTGCAGCATCAGCTGGGTTTGTAGCACCAATTAATGTACGGAAATCTTCAACAGCGTTATCTTTTTCTAAGATTGCAGCAACGATTGGTCCTCTTGACATGAACTCTACTAATTCACCATAAAACGGACGCTCTGCATGAACTTCGTAAAATTTCTTAGCATCAGCAACTGTTAATTGCGTTAATTTCATTGCAACGATTCTGAAACCACCTTCAGCAATCATATTTAATATTCCACCAATACTTCCAGCTTCTACAGCGTCTGGTTTAATCATTGTAAATGTTCTAGTACCTGCCATTTTTTTTAAGTTTAATTTGTTTGCAAAAATAACTATTTTATAAAAATATAAGTCATTTTAATTTAAATACTTTGTAAATTTATAGAAACTTATTTACGCAATGAAACCAGATGTTGAAAACAGGGAAGATTTAGAAAAATTGGTTCGAATTTTTTATGATAAGGTACGCAAAGACGAAGAAATTGGTCCGATTTTTAATTCGATAATTACCGATTGGGAACCTCATTTACAAAAGATTACCGATTTTTGGGAACAACATGTTTTCGGTGTTCAAAAGTACAAAGGCAACCCGATTGAAGCACATAATAAGATTGATGCCGAAACGAATCACAACGTTACAGCACACAATTTTGGAACTTGGTTGTTTTACTGGATGCAAACTTTAGATGAACTTTTTGACGGACCGAATAAAGAAGTATTGAAATTTAAAGCCCGTAAAATGCAAACGGTTTTCTTTGTAAATATGGTACAGGCAAGATCAAAAACAGTTTAGGTTTTTGATCCAAACTGTAAAATATAACCGTTATTGTCTTTAATGGCAAATTCCGTCATTCCCCATTCAAAAGTTTCTAAAGGATAAACAATTTCAACAGAATTTTTTAAGATGTTCCAAAATTCTTCTGCGTTTTCAATTTCAAAATAGAACGATCCTGTAAAACCAATTTTATCAAACTTTATGTGAGCATTTGGTTTAGATAACAAAATCTCGATTTCGTTTTTAAGCAAAGAAGCCCATTGCCATTCTTCATTAAATTCAGTACAGATAAAACCTAACATTTCTGTATAAAATTTTATAGTTCCTGTTATATTTTCTGTGTAAAGTACCGGAGTTAATCTTTTGAATTTCATAATTTTAATTTTTAAATAATAAAAAATCTAAAATTAAAACGTTTTTAAGTTCAACATAAAAATCTAATAATTTTAATTCGGAATTTTTTAGTTTTTATTAACATAAATTCCTGCTTCTCCGGTTTCAATATTTTTTATCACAAGTTTAAAACCAAAACAAAAAGAAATTTTTGCTTTCCCATGATTGCCATAAATTATTCCGTCTTTTATAATAATGTTACTTTCATTTAGCCAATCACCAACATAAGTTCCTTCTGAATATTTCCAATTATTATTTTTTATAAAAGAAGAAGAATTAAAATAGATAAGTGAAGTAAAAATTATTCCAATGATTACTATTGATAGTTTAAGGATTTGTTTTTTCATTTGATGAAATTAAATTAAAATATCACTTTCTAAGTCAGATTTTTCTATTAAAAATTCAAAACCTAAACGTTCTACCACCTCAATTACCAGTTTTTTGTACCAGTTTTCTGATTTTGGATGAATATACAAGCGTTCAATCATTTCGTTTACATCAATCAATACCTTAACACCTTCGTTCACATGAAGATCTAAATGGGTAACATCGGTAATTACACGGACTTCATGTTCGTACTGAAAACTTTTCCGCTTGAAAAGAAACGGAAAAAAATCATCATCAAACGGAATGTGTTCTTTTTTATAATCGATATAATTTACCTCGCCAATAAACTGATCGGCTCTTGGTTCAATCAACGCTTTTTTTAAACTGCCGATGGTTGACTGTATCGCTAAACCTTCGTTATTCTTTGTGAAAACCTGCCACATAGCATAACTTTCGTACGAATTGGCGTGCCAGCTGCTTATAACAATGTTTTTTCGTTTTGATTTGTAGGCATCTAAATATTCCGGATTATCTGCCAATAGCTTTTTAATTTCTTCGTACGTGGGTTCGCTAAAAGTTCCTTCAAACTGGTCCTCAAACTTATCAGATCGAGCCATAAACATACGTTTAGACAGCAATAAATCCAGAAATTTAGAAAGATCTAAATACTTCCAGATGATGGTGTCATTTTCGGGAATATGCAGTTTTTGATTTTCTTGGAACATTTATTTAGGTTAAAAAGTGATAAAGTTATATAGTTAAAAGGTGATATTAAATAGTGCGAATCTGACCCGAGCTTGCGAATTGTACAAAGTAAAACAAGTTCTGAGTGACAAGGTTGATACCAATTATTACAAAAAAGCATCAATTTATATTCAACAAACGTATTGCCAGATCAATATCGGTTGGTGTGCCGGTATGTTTCATAGGTTCATCAGAAAGTTTTACAACGCCTGTCCAATCGGCATTTTCTGGTTTGGCTTCTGTCATTTTCAATACAATATTCATAGGTTTTAAGCCTACGTCGTTTGTTAAATCGGTTCCTATTCCAAAGGATAGTCCAATTCTTCCTTTGCAATGTTCGGTTATTCGGGCTACTTTATCGTAATTCAATCCGTCTGAAAAAATAATGGTTTTGGTTAATGGATCAACGCCTAATTTTTGATAATGTGTAATGGTTTTATCACCAAATTCTAACGGGTCGCCTGAATCATGTCGAACACCATCAAAGAGCTTGGCAAACTTTTTATCGAACTGTTCAAAGAAAACTTCAGTGGTGTAGGTATCTGTTAACGCAATACCCAAATCACCTTGATACACCTCTGTCCAATGCTCTAACCCCATAAGGTTCGCCATTTTAAAACCGTATTTTGCAGCGTGAAACATAAACCATTCGTGGGCGTGTGTGCCAATTGGTTTGGTGTCGTATTTCATAGCCAAATACACATTACTTGTACCAATAAATGTTCTTTCCCCTTTTTCTTTTAATGTTTTCACAACCAAATCGTGTACCTCGTATGAATGTCGACGACGAGTACCAAATTCAGCAAAAACAATGTCTAAATCTCGGTATTTTTCAATTTTATCTTCCACCGTTTTTATAACCAATTCATCTGAATGACGATTTTGATTAGTTTCCTGGTAAAACAATTCACAAATCAATGCCATAATAGGCACTTCCCACAAAATGGTTCGGTACCAAAAACCTTCGATACTCACTTTTAAATCGGTTCCATTTTGTTCAATTTGTACTTCGGAAGGATCGTAACGATAGCCTTGCAAAAAATCTAAATAAGTAGGATCTAAATACGGACATTTATCACGAAGAAATTCTTTTTCATTTGAAGTTAACTTTAATGTTGTCATAGCATCAATTGCTTCCCGTAACCGATCGGCAAAATTGGCAGGAAACTCATGTTTTCCCCTATTTATAAACTGATAACGGGCTTTTACGTACGGAAACAATTTAATTACCGCATACTGCATCGTGAATTTATAAAAATCGTTGTCTAATATGGAAGGGAAAATACTTTTATTCTCGTTCATTTTTTTTTCTTTTAAAGGTACAAATAAAATAGAAAAACCTGCCGTAAACCAAGTTTTATTCTGTATCTGGTATAAACTCTAAAATATCACCCGGTTGGCAATTCAATTCTTTGCAAATGGCTTCTAACGTAGAAAAACGAATGGCTTTGGCTTTACCGGTTTTTAAAATAGATAAGTTGGCAGTTGTTATACCAATTTTGTCTGCCAGCTCTTGCGACTGCATTTTGCGTTTTGCCAGCATAACATCAAGGTTTACTATTATTGCCATTTGTTATTTTTTTGAGTTGTGAAATTAACTGTTGCTGCATTTCGTAAATTGCTTCTACATGATTTTCATCGGCAGCATTTGCAAAAATCGTGATTCCTAATTTACTTTCAGGGATTAAAATGGCGTGCGTGTAAAAAGTTCCTGTTGACCCATCGTGAAAACTCAATTTTTGGTTTCCTTGAACGGTATTTCCCCAACCATAACTGTAATTATCAATACTAAAGTGCATTTTTTTAAAGTTTTCTTGCTTTAAGAAGCCTGTTTCCGAATTATAACCTTTTAAATGCAATTGTAACCAAGCCGCATAATCAACAATATTCATAGATAAGTCACCCGCCGAAAGCATAAAATCTTCTAATTTGTACGAATGTGTTGGCGGTAAGGCTGTTAATTCTTTATTTTCAATCCAGTGACCCCAAGCATTATTTAAACTTTTTTTGTTTGGAAATCCAAAACTGTAATCCCAATTCTGTTTCTTCATGAAATCTGCCAATAAATCTTCGTACGATTTTTTTGCCGATTTTTCAATCATCATCGCTGCCAAAACATAACCAGCGTTTGAGTAAGTTCCTTTTTCTACGGTTGGTTGTGCCAAAACTTGTTGTGCAAATTCAATTCGTTTTCTTTCGGTTGTTTTAGCAGTTATTTTTAATGAAAGAAATTCTGATCCTGCTGTGAATGGTTGAACTTGGGCGTTGTGCGACAATAAATCTTTCAATGTTATGGAATGATATACCGAGTTTTTATCATTTTTTAATTCAGGAAAAAGAGAGAAAAAAGGAGTTTCTAACGATAAATTTCCTTTTTCGATCTGTTGAAATGCCAAAAACGATGTAAATGCTTTAGTGTTTGATCCTATATGAAACAAGGTTTTATCAGTAACAACCTCGGTGCTTTTGTTTGAAATTGTTCCTGCTGTTCCGTAAAATACGTTATCACCATTAATTACAGCGGCTGCCATTGCAGGAATATTATTTTGTTTTATGGATGCTTGTAACAAACTGTCGATAATTTTACTGTGTTGTGTATTTTGTGCTAACATTATTGTTGTAGTTAATGTAAAACAAAGTGATATTATTTTTTTCATGATATTATATCGTTAGTTCGTTTTCTTGTTGTTGTTTTAAACCTAATTCAAAGGCTTTGCCGATTCCTAGTAAAAATAAGCCAATAATTAATTTATAAAATGTAGAAAGCATCAAATCAAAAGGATTGAAATCTTCGAACCAATTGAAATTATTATAATTGTTTATAAGTGGAAAAATGTATTGACATAGTATATTTTCTATAAAATATAATGCAATAAAGCAATAACCAATTTGTGTAAGATAAATTGAATTCTCAATGCTGAAATAAATTTTATTTGAGAAATTAATTGATATTAATTTCATTTTTTTTACCATCACTAGAAAAATAGGAACACTTAACAATTCTATGAAAAATGAAAATTTAAAGATGTATTCTAAATCAAAATCTTCTTTTATTGCCTTTGTAAATACAGGTATTAGATTAAACCACAATGGTATTAAAATAAGTAACATCAGTACAATACTTACTACTATAAAATAATATGTTACACTTAGTAAATTTTTTAATGTTTTCATAAGTTATATAGTTAATTCGTTTTCTTGTTTTAGTTCAATGTTTTCTTCTTTCTGTTTTTTGGCGATTTGAAATACTTTGCTTAATACCAAAAAGAACAAACCGATAACCAATCCATTTAAAGGATTTGAGATAAAAGTTTCATAACCATTTGTAGATTTCTTAAAAAATAAAAAATCATCAATATCAATAACTGGTTTTAAAAAATAGATTAATAAATATCCTACAGAAAAAATATATCCAATTCGCTTTAAGTATGAAATGATTTTTACTTCAAAAAGTTGTAATTTTTTAAACTTCTCTATAATTCGGTACAATAAAAAAAAGCCATAGGCATTTGCAATAAACACTAATAAGTATATAATTAAAGCAACAATTAAAGGAATTGGATTATTAGCAGTAAGTACTTCTTCTTTAAAAAGTTTATATGTAGGAATTTCTTCACCAATATTTAGAACTACATTTGATATAACCCAAATCATTAGTGGAATTCCTAAAACAAATGGAAAAAGGATTACGTACAGAATAAAACTTAAAGTGTTTAATGTTCTCATAATTTGAATTTCAATAAATATATATCGACAAAGATATATAAATTATCGAAAAACAATAATTATAAAAGTAAAAAAAATCACTCAATTTGAGTGATTTTAATATTTAAGTGTGTAAGTTGTTAATTTTCAAATGATTGTAAGGAAACTAATTTTGCATACGTTCCGTTTTTAGCTAATAATTCATCGTGTGTGCCTTGCTCGGCAATTTCACCACGGTTCATCACCACAATTACATCGGCTTTTTGAATGGTAGATAATCTGTGAGCAATAACAACCGATGTACGGTTTGCCATCATTTTTTCTAACGCATCTTGTACTAAACGTTCGCTTTCGGTATCTAATGCCGATGTAGCTTCATCTAAAACCATAATAGGTGGATTTTTCAATACCGCACGTGCAATAGAAATACGTTGTTTTTGTCCGCCCGAAAGTTTTCCGCCCGCATCGCCAATATTGGTATTTATTCCTTCAGGTAAATGTTGCACAAATTCAAACGCATTGGCGATTTTTAATGCAGCAATAACCTCTTCGTCGGAAGCGTTTAATTTTCCAATTCTAACATTATCAGCAATACTGCCGTTAAACATAATGCTGTCTTGCGTTACCAAACCTAACTGATCGCGTAACGAAACCAGTTTAATATCTTTAATATTTGTCCCGTCGATTAACAATTCGCCTTGTTCTACATCGTAAAAACGCATCAATAAATTAGCGATCGTACTTTTACCAGAACCCGACTGACCAACTAAAGCGACTGTTTTTCCTTTAGGAATTTCCAAATTAAAATTCTTCAAAACATCGTATTCGCCATTGTAAGAAAACGTTACATTTTTTATAGCGATTTTATCATTAAAGCTTTCAATATTTTTAGATTGAACAGTATCTTCGATCGCATTCGGAGTTTCTAAAATTTCGAAAACGCGTTCAGCAGCAGCTGATCCGTTTTTAACCTGATACGATGCTTTTGAAATAGCCTTTGCAGGTGTTAAAATATTATACGCCATACCAATATAACCTATGAATGCACCGCCAGACAGCGTTCCGTCTTGTAAAACCAAAGTACCTCCGTAAATTAATAAAGCTGCAATAGTTGCGATTCCTAAAAATTCGGACATTGGTGATGCCAAGTTGTTTTTCTTACCAATTTTATTAGTTAGAACATACAAACGGTTTACCGATTCATTAAAAATTCGTTTAAAATCACCTTCTGCATTGTATCCTTTTACAACTTTTAAACCAGACAGTGTTTCTTCTACAACAGAAATCATGTAACCATTTTCCTGCTGTGCACGTGTTGATTGAGATTTTAAAGATTTACCTATTTTAGATATAATTAATCCAGAAATTGGAATG